>JADGCD010000071.1 GCA_015229165.1 Nitrospinota bacterium
TGACGATCCGGGGAGAGGGAGCCCCGGCCGCCGAGTTGGCGGAAGGGTTTGACCGGGTCATGGAGGGGAAGCGTCCCCCGGCGCGCAAGCCGACCCTGCCCGACACCAGTCGGCCGGTGGTGGCGCTCGATTCCCGCCCGACGCTGGGCGTCTACCCGGTGAAGCGGATGTACATGGGGCGGATCAAGAAAGCCCGCCGACGCATCTGGATCGCCCAGGCCTATTTCCTTCCGCGCCACCGGTTCCGCAAGGCGCTCGCCCGGGCCGTGGGGCGGGGGGTCGATGTCCGGGTGATCATCCCCGACCGCTCCGATGTGCGGGCCGCCGACCTGGCCGCGTGGGCGCCGGTGGGGAAACTTATGAGCCACGGCGTGAAAGTGGCCCGCTATGCAGCCGGAATGCTCCATACCAAGATGGCCCTGATCGACGACACCCTCATCGTCGGGGCGGCGAATCTTGACTCCATGAGTCTCTACTGGAACCGGGAGCTGGCCCTGATGATCCGGGAGCCGTCGGTGGTGGCCGCGGCGGAACGGCTTTTCGCCGACTATGAGACCAAGGCGCTCCCGACGACCGCCGCGATGGTCGGAAGCCGCCCGTGGGGGGAACGGTTCGCCGGATGGCTGTTGCGCCCCTTCCTCTGGATTCTTTAGGGGACGCTCGGGGTTGTTACGCTCCTTCGGCCTGCTCCCTGAGCTGGCCGCAGGCGGCGAGGATGTCCTGTCCCCGCGACTCCCGGATGGTCACCACCCGGTGGTGGCTGTAGACAATGTCGCGGAACCGCTCCACCTGCTGGCGCGAAGGGCGGTGGTAGGGGAGGCCGGGGCATTCGTTGAAGGGAATAAGGTTAATGGTGGCGGGAACCTGGCCGGTGAGGCGGACCAGGCGCTCGGCGTCGGCGTCGCTGTCGTTGACCCCGGCCATCAGCACATACTCGAAGGTGATCCGGCGTCCCTGCGGCAGGGGCCATTTCGAAAGGGCTTCGAGCAGGCGGCGCAGGGGAAACGCCCGGTTTACCGGCATGAGAGCGGCGCGCTGCTCGTCGGTGGTTCCGTTGAGGCTGACGGCCAGCTTGATCTTTGGGAAATCGACGGCCAACCGCTCGATGGCCGGGGCCAGACCGCAGGTGGAGAGCGTCACCTTGCGCGCCCCCACCAGCGGCGAGGCGGTGTCGGTGATCGCCTCCAACGCCCGCACCACGGCGTCATAGTTGTCCAGCGGCTCGCCCATGCCCATGAAGACCAGGTTCGTGATCCGTCCGTCGGGGACGGTGCGCTTCACCTGTATGACCTGGTCGACGATCTCGCCGGCGGTCAGGTTGCGGACGAACCCTCCGGCGCCGGTGAGGCAGAAGCCGCAGTCGAGCTTGCAACCGACCTGCGACGAAACGCACAGCGTCGCCCGGTCCTCTTCAGGGATCCAGACCGACTCCACGGTGTGGCCGTCGCCCAGCCGGAAGAGAAACTTCACCGTCCCGTCGACGCTTTCGCTCCGGTGGGCGACGGTGAGGAGGGTGACGGTCGCATGCTCGGCCAGCCACTGGCGCAACGGTTTGGCCAGATCGGTCATGGCGGCGAAATCGTCCACTCCCCGGTGGCGGATCCAGGCTAGTATCTGCCGCGCCCGGAAGGGCGGCTCTCCGGCGTCGGCCAGCCATCCGGCGGCCTCCTCGGTGGTCACTTCCTTGAAATCGATTTTCGACGGAGTCATGGTAAAACTGCATTTGCGAAGGTATAATGTTTTGCCATAGTATCACGC
Source organism: Nitrospinota bacterium (assembly GCA_015229165.1). GTDB lineage: Bacteria > Nitrospinota_A > UBA7883 > UBA7883 > JADGGD01 > JADGCD01. Next base: position 1,759 of record JADGCD010000071.1, read on the forward strand.
CCCCATTTCCGACGCTTTGGTGTACGCTTGAAGAAAACAATTCCGTTCGCAGCGCTTGCTTTATGCGCCCTTGCCGCTTGCGTCTCCGATCCCGCGCTGGAGGCCTTCGACGGCGACTTTGACCGGGAAAAGGAGACAAAGATCATCGTCACCTACTGTCAGAGCTGCCACAACCACGCCGCCTTCGATCCGGTGAACCATCTGGCCACCCAGCCTTCCCGCTACACCGAATCCCCCTATGCCGACGCGCAGGATTGCCGCACCTGCCACGACCTGCGCAAGAATTTCTGGCATGACTATGTCCGTTCGACCCGCTTCCCCGACGGTTCGCTGATTCATGAATAACGGCAGGATCCGCATCGGCCTGCTCGGCTCCGGCTCCGGAGCGGTGTCGGTCATGCAGATCCTGCGAAACGCCGCCGACGTGGAACTGGTGGGGCTGGCCTACCGGACCGACGGGAGCCCCGGCGTGAGGCTGGCCCGCGAGATGGGATTGCCGGTCTACGATAACTACCGCAAGCTTGCGGACTCCCCCAATATCGACCTGCTGATCGACGCCACCGGCAACCCGGAAGTGGAGGCGTGGCTCGTCAGCGAGATCAAAAGCCACGCCCAGATTCTTTCCGGCTACTCGGCCTGGTTCCTCTGGCGGATGGTGGAGGAGCACGAGGCCCGGCAGGCCGAGATGGAGCGCCACCTGAGCGAGCAGGAGCGGCTCTACTCCACCGGCGTGTTGCTGGCCTCGGCGGAGAACACCGAGCAGACGTTGCGGATGATCGTCGAGTCGGCCCAGACGCTCACCGGCATGGCGGCCGCCACGCTCGCCCTGTACGACGAGGAAAAGGGGGAGATGTCGATCAAGGTCAACCTGGGCTTCGGCGAGGCGAAACTCCCCGGCCAGTTTCAGTGGAAAGTCCGCACCGGCGGTCTGACCGGCGCCATCCTGTCCAACGACGGGCCAACGGTCATCGAGGACATGGAGAACGCCCAGGAGCTGGCCTCGCAAAACCTCACCGATCTGGGAGTCCGCTCCCTGATGGCGATGCCGCTCAAGGTCGAGGGAAAAATCGTCGGCATCCTCTACGTCGACGACTTCACACCGAAGAAGTTCACCGAGCGACAGCTCCAGATCTTTCGGCTTCTCTGCGCGCAGGCGGCGGTGGCCATCGAGAAGGCGCTGCTGCTAGAGGCGACGGAGCGGCTGGCCGTCACCGACGAGCTGACGCGCCTCTTCAACCACCGCTACTTTATGAGCGCCCTTCACCGCGAGACGGAGCGGGCCACCCGCTACAAGCAGACGCTGACCCTGTTGATGATCGATGTGGACCATTTTAAGCGGTACAACGACACCCAAGGGCATCCGATGGGGAACGTGGCGCTAAGGGAACTGGCGACCATCTTTCGGGCGGCGAGCCGCGCCACTGATGTGGTGGCCCGCTACGGGGGAGAGGAGTTCGCCGTGATCTTTGTGGAGACCGACGCGCGCGTCGCCACGCTGGTCGCGGAACGGATCCGCAAGGCGGTGGAGGCCCATCCCTTCGAGGGGGAGGACGCCCTGTCGGGAGGGAAACTGACCGTCAGCATGGGGCTGGCGTCGTTTCCGGCCCATGCGGCCACGATGCAGGCGCTGCTGGAGGCGGCCGACAAGGCCCTCTACCGCTCCAAGGCCGAAGGGCGCAACCGGGTCACCCTGGCCACGCTTGAAAACTGACAGGCGAACCGGGCGCCCGGAGGCGCCGCCCGCCCGGTCGGGGCAGGGGGCTCAGACCGGGACGATCTTCTTGAACTGGTAGGTCATCCCCTCGGCGTTGCGGACATAGTCGTTCATGATCTGGTCGATCCGCTTCTGGTAGTTCTCGCCCATCCGTCCGTCGAAGGTGGCGTGGAAGGCGGTGACCTGCTCTTTCAGGAAGCGATGGTCCTCCTCGGTCAGTTCGACGAACCGGACCCGCTCTCCGAGTTGCTCTTTGGTCACATCTCCCCGGATGTAAGCGCGCCCCGCCGTCATGCCGGAGCAGACGTAATAGCCGCAGGGACTGGCGATGTCCATGATGTTGAGGATGATGCCGACCGTCCCTTGGGCGTATTCCATGAAGTAGTCCCGGACCCTTCGCCCGAAGACCACCACGGGGGCGGTTCGCCCCTCGATGGTGGGGCGAAAGTCGTTCAGGAACGACTGCCACCCGGCGGTCTGGATGCGGGCTTTGCGCTTCTGGTAGAGGTAGAGCATCTCCTCCACCCGTTCCCCGTCGCTCATGCTCCGGTAGTCGTCAAAGGGGATGGAGCGCCAGACGTCGGGCACGCCGGCGCCGCCGCGCAGTCCGCACCGGTTACCCCCCTGGCCCGCCACCCGGTAGACGCCGGAGGGGGTATAGGCGGCGAAGAGGTCGTCCACCGAACCGCCGATGTTGATCTCGGTGGGGTTGGCGGTATTGCCGATGGCCACCTGCGCGTCTCCCGGCGCCCAGACGCCGTTGGGAAAGGTGGTGGGGAAGGTGTTGATGGTGGCCCGGTCGACGAAGGCGGCCGAGTGGTTTCCCATAAGGCCGTAGACGTCGATGGTCAGCGGACCCGGGACGCCGGTGCCGACCAGCGTCTGGCCGCAGACGTTTTTCAGGACGAAATGGGTGACGCCGACGGCGCGCATCCCCTTCATGAGGTCGTTCAGATGTTCGCCGGTCATGGCCATGACGCCGCAGTCGATGGTGACCTTCGCGTATCCGGACACCATGCGGACGGCGTCGTTCCTGCGGACGGTGACGTCGATGACCATTTCGCCTGCGGCGGCGGTGTCGCGCGCCTGTTTCATGTCGCCCATCAGAACGGCTCCTTGCCGAAGGTGTCGTAGAGGAGGGGGTTGGTTCCGTGATAGCGGAACCGCCGGGAGCCGACCACGTCGCCGTGGGTGGTGAAGCCGAGTCCGGCGGCCAGCCCTTCCATGCCCCGTTGCCACGAGAGCATCATGTTGACGATCTTGCGGGCGCCCTCTTCGGGGTCGATCCGGTGGCCGAAGGGGCGGCTGGTGATTCCCCAGGCGCACTGGCCGGTATGGCACCGCTTGCACATGGTGCAGCCCAGCGGAATCAGGTGCCGGGCGCCGGTGCCGACGAAGTCGTAGCCGACCATCAGGCCGAGCATGGCCATCTTCGGGTTCAGGAAGGCCCCCTCGCCGATGAGGCTGACCTTCTCCCGCAACCCTTCGTTCACCAGGGCGTCGTGGGCCAGTTTGCCGATGTAGAGGGTGTTCAGGCCCCGGTTCTGCAGGTCGGTGAGGGAGGCCGCGCCGGTGCCGCCGCCGCCGCCGCGCAGGGTGATGTAGTCGAACCCGGCCCGGGCCAGCGCCACCACGATGTGGTTGACGTTCCATATGGTGCCGTAGATGTCGGCGCCGATCAGTTTCTTCGGCCCCAGCGCCGCCCGCAACGAGGCGATGCGCATCCGCAACTCTTCGATGGAATATTGCAGGTGTTGCGGGTTGGGGGAGTTGAGATCCCGGTACGGCTCCACGCAGCGCAACAGGGCGATCTCCCAGTCGTTCTTCGCGGCGGGGAGCTTCCCTCCCTTGCCTTTTTTGGCGTCCTGTCCGTACTTCATGGAGACGCCGGCGAACTCCGACAGGTCGAGCCACGGGCCGAAACCGCCGGTGCCGAACTGGAGGATGCAGTTCCGGTAGGCGGGAGCGAAGTCGGGATGGACGTACCCTTCACCCAGGAAGAAGGGGCGCTTGAGCATGACGGAAGCCAGCATCCGGGCCAGGAAGGCCTCGTGGCTGTTGGAGCCGTAGCTCATGTGGGTGTCGAAAACCGGCGTACCGACCCTCAGGCGCCGGTCGGGATGTTTGCCCAGATAGCAGTTGGAGAGCTGTCCGGCGAACTCGTTGCGGTTGTCGCGGGGGGGGTTCAGGATGATCGAGGCGTCGATGTGGAAGTCCTCGTAGTCGGGGGGGGAGGAGTATTCGTACATCGACGAGGTCATGAAGTTCCCGTCGGCCCGCTTCAGGTTTTGGAAGATGACGTCGGAGCCGTGGTTGGGGGAGCCGATGACCGCGTAGTTCGGGTTGGTGTCGACGGTGATGGCGTTGGTAGGGCACATGGCGACGCACCGCTTGCAGTTGCAGCAGTCGAGGTCCATGACATGCAACTCCTGCCGGACCGAGGCCCCACCGGAGGCCGACGGGCCGAGGCGGCGCCCCTTCTCGTCGTAATAGATGTCGCGCCCTTCGAAAATGCCGGTGGTCCGGGCCTTGTCGGTGAGGTTGTGGGTGCACGACTCGACGCAGGTGTAGCACCAGACGCACTTGCCGGGGTCGACGGTGACCTTGTAGGGGCCTCCCATCTTTCCGATGCCGGTGGCAAGGGGCCGATCGTAGACGATGTTTCTTTCAGCCAGTTTCACGTTCCACTCCCGTACGAAGGGGGCGACCCTAGAGGGTTTCGCCGAAGACCCCTTCGATCACGCCGTTGTCGTTGAGTTCGTAGGCCACGAGGCGCCCCGGTTCGCAGTTGACCGACTTGAAGTTCTTCCCGGCGATCCAGGCGGCCTGGTAGATCACCTTCTCTTCGGAGCCCCAGATGATGGTGCTGCCGTCGTCGGAGCGCCCCATCCAGAGCTGTCGCAGGCCGTCCCGGTCGCGCCCGGCGATGATCTTGTTGTCGACCATGGCGATGAAGGAGGAGGGGCCGCTCATTTTGTACCGGGCCAGGATCGGGTCGGAGACGAAGGTCTCGTAGGCGTCCTGCTCCACGTCGGAGAGGCTGTTGAGCTCTTTGGGGAACTTCTGGCACATGACCCATTCGGTCTGCTGGTAGTCGAAGCTGCGGCTTCCCACCAGATCGTCCACCTCCAGCAAAATCGCCTCCGAATCGGTGCCGACACAGCGGGCCACATGGGCGCCCATGAGCCCCAGCCGGTTGGACGGGGCGCTGGAGAGGTCGCCATTGTGGACGATGGCCGAGTTCAGGATCGAGATCGGATGGGCGCCCCACCAGACGCCGGTGCCGACGATGGAGGTGGGCCACCGCATGTGGATCATGATAGCGGTCAGCGGTCTGTCTTCATACTGGAGCAGGTCGAAGATCTCGATAGTGTCGGCCAGCTCCATGGCGGTGATGAAGACCCCCATGTTCTTCCCGGATGAGAAGATGCGGGCGTCGCCCATGTACTTGTTGTTGAAGCTTTCGACCACCCGCCGGACGTAGACCTTCTCGTCGGTGGTGTGTTGCTTGCGCATCATTTCGTCGGTGGTCGGTGCGCTCATGAAGTAGCGGCGCATTTCGGGGATGTCGTACTTGCGGTACGCCTCGGGGACGACCAACGGCTCCATCTCGCCGAAATGGCGAAGCCCCAGCTTCCCTTCCTCCAGCAACGGCTCCAGTTCCTTGGCCACATCCCGGTTCCGGTACATGACGTGGAAGGCGTAGTAGTTTGCCCGCTTCGGGTAGATGCCCCGGAGGAGCACCCCCGCGCCGAAGGTTCCCCGCTCTTGCATGGTCTTGGCCGCCTCCAGCGAGGCTTGCAGGTGGACGTCGCCGATGGCGGCGTAAAGACCGCACGCGCCGGGGCCGACCCCGTTTGACCCGCAGTCGGCCCGGGTGATCGGGCCGGAATCGGGAACGGTGACGTCGGGCCAGTCGAACGATTCGATGGTCATTCGTTTTCCTCCACTTCCACGGGGGTGACCACAAACCGGGGGCAGTCTTCCCAACACTTTCCACACGAGTCGCACTGCGCGCTCGGCTCGAAGAGGGGGGTGGTGTGGTCCCACACGATCATCAGCTTGTTGATCCCCTCCTTGCCGCAGGCGTGGAAGCACCAGTCGCAGTCGGAGTTGACCCCGCCGATGCACATGCCGCAGCGGAAGCAGCGGGACGCCTCGACCCGGGCTTCGTCCAGCGAGACGACCCGCTCCACGGGGCGGAAATCGTGGATGCGCCGCGACGCCGGTTCGAGGGCGGTGCGCAGGCGCATCCGCCGTTCGAAGTAGCGGGCGATGTTCATCTTCTCGTAGGGGACCTCTTCGGGCATGGGGGGGAAGAGTGTGGCTCCGGTCAGGCGCAGGGCCGCGTCGGCGGCGGCCCGCTTCCCGGCGGCGATGGCGTGGATCACCGTCCCCGGTGAGGACGGGATCACGTCCCCGGCGAAAAAGATGACGTCGCTCTTGGGGGCGTTAAACGTCGCAGGCTCCTGCCCGATGGCCATGATGACCACGTCGGCGGGCCGCCGTTCCGTGACGCCGGACGCCACCGCCCGGCGGCGGCCGGAGTCGTCCGGCTCGGCCAGGGCCATCACCTCGACGGTCAGGGTCGATCCGTCGTACGCCTTGGGGGCTTTCAGGAAGTCGAAGACCACCCCTTCTTGCCGGGCGTGGCGGACTTCAAAGTCGTGGGCCGGCATGGAGGCTTCGTCCCGCCGGTAGAGAACATGGACCGACGCGGCGCCGAGCCGGACGGCGGTGCGGCAGGCGTCCATGGCCACGTTGCCCCCGCCGACGACAATCACCGCCCGTCCCTCGAAGGTCTGCCGGTGGGTCTCTTCGGCGTTGACCCGTTTGAGGAGGGTCAGCCCCGAAAGGCACTGCTCCTCCCCCGCGATGCCGGAGCCCCGTCCGACCCCGGCCCCGATGGTGACGACGGCGGCGTCGAATCCTTCACTCTTCATGAGGTCGGCGAGTTTGGCCCCCTCCACCGGCGTGTTGTAGCGGATGGTCACGCCGCACGCCTCGATGAGCTTAACCTCCCGGGCCAGCACGTCTTTGGGCAACCGGTAGGCGGGGATGCCGTAGCGCAAGACGCCGCCCGCTTCGGCCTCGGCCTCGTGGATGGTGACGGCGAACCCGGCAAGGTTCAGGAACCACCCGGCGGTCAGTCCGGCGGGACCGGCGCCGACGATCAGGATTTTCTTGCCGTTGCGGGGCGACATCGCGGGCCGCCAGTCGGGATCGAACCCGTGGTCGGCCATCACCCCCTCCAGCATCTGGATGGAGATGGACGCGTCGAACGAGCCGCGGTTGCAGGGGGATTCGCAGAAGGCGTAGCAGACCCGACCGAGGACGCCCCGGAGGGGGTGGCTCTCCATCATGATGGTCCAGGCCCGTTTCGCGTCCCCCATGGCCAGCGCGTGCATGGCGCCGGCGATGTTGGAGTGGGCGGGGCAACCGTTGGCGCCGCCGCAGGGGGCCGTCTTGTTCTCCCACACGGGGACGACGTATCCAGCCATAACGACTACTTTCCTTTCCCTCGTCGGCATCGCAGGGGCGCCGACGTGTGACGTGTCTCTTCCGCGACGAGACCGCACGACTCCCGCCCGGTGAGAGGGGGGGGCCTTCTGGCTGTAACTGACTGATTCCCTGAAAGGAACGTCTTCCGGGCCCGCGCGCCGGATCGTCTCCGCCGTTCCGGGGGCCCACCGCCAGTTTCGGGTGGTCTTCGTCTACCGCGTCTTACAGAATCACCGATTTGACCCGGCGGTGTCAAGGATCAAAAGCGTCTGTCGGAAGACGCCGACGGAAGGGTCAACGAATCAGTTTTTCAATGACGCCGTTGATCTCCGCCACCACCTCGTCGGTCGCCTGACCGTGCATCATGGCGGTCTGGGCCAGATTTTCGGTCTTTTGGCCGGGACAACTGAAGCAGGCGTCGCCGTAGCGGCGGGAGAAAATTTCCCGCACTTCCGGGTAGACCTCCAGCAGGGCGCCGATTTGGGTCTCGCCGGTGGCCCGCTCGCCCCGGGTGATCGCGCCGCCCGGGACGGGGAGGTAGTGGTCCGGCTGTTCAGCCGA
>JADGCD010000072.1 GCA_015229165.1 Nitrospinota bacterium
CGGAACCCTTCCATCTGGGCGGTCAGGGGGCCGTCCCCTTTCTCCACCGCCAGCGTGGAGGCGATGGCTTCCCGCATCATCCGGGCGATCCGGGCCATTCGCTGGGCCAGCTCTTTGGGTGTGTTCACCATGGGGGGACGGGCGGCGAGAAAGGCCTCGATCATTTCGGTGGCGGCGTTGATGCCGTCGGGGTTGGCCTGTAGTTTCCCTTTCCCGTCACGACGGGCGATGACGGCGGTCCCCAGCGTCTGCGCCCCGTCCCGATACCAGCGGAACGCCAGATAATCAGTGAGCAGGAGGTTGGTGAGCCCTTCACGGTAGCGGGCGAGCTGTTCGCTGTCGGCCACTTTGTCCAGATCGACGCCGACGTCCTTTGCCTCGATGTGTCCGGCCGGGATGTCGCCGATGGTGACCAGATAGTCGGGTGCGCCGAAACTTCCCCGCTTCGGCTCGTTGGTGGCGGCGACGTTTTTGCCGAAGGACTCGACAAGGGTCTTCAGTGCGGGACGGTGGGTGTGCTCGGTGGCGTCCCCCCGGGAGAGGGCCCGCTCGACGGCGGACAGATAGATGGTGAACGCCGACATGATCCCCCTGACATGCTGATGGGTTTCGGGAATTATACCAAGCCGCGTGATAAACTGGCCGACACCTTTCTTCCCCGGACCGCATGGACGTACGCGACCCTGTCGAATGGCTTCTCTCGCTCACCTTCCGGGGCATCCGGATGGGGCTTGCCAATATGGAAGCCCTGCTGGCCCGCTTGGGGAATCCGCAGGCCAAAGTCCCCTCCATCATCGTCGGCGGCACCAACGGCAAGGGGACCACGTCGGCCCTGATCGCCTCGATCCTCTCCGCCTCCGGTCGCCGGACGGGGCTCTATATCTCCCCCCACGTGGCCGACATCCGGGAGCGGATCGCCGTCGACGGGGCGCCGGTCGCCCCGGACGATTTCGCCCGGCTGGCCGCCACCATCCGCCGGGTCGCTGCGCAGGAATCGCCCATCCCGGTCACGTTCTTCGAGACGATCACCGCCATGGGGTTTCTCCATTTCGCGGAACAGAAACTCGACGCGGCGGTGGTGGAGGTGGGGCTGGGCGGTCTGCTGGACGCGGTCAACATGGCGCCCGCCGGCGTGGCGGTCATCACCTCCATCGGGCTCGACCATGCCGACATTCTGGGGGGGACGCTTAAGGAAGTGGCTTTCGAGAAGCTGGGGATCGTCAAGCAGGGGCGTCCGCTGGTCAGCGGCGTCACCCGCCCCCGGTTGCAGGCGCATTTCGAACGGAGCTGCGCCGAAAAGGGGGCGACGCTCTACCGGATCGGGCGGGAGTTCGACGTCCGCTATCGCAAAAGCGGCCTGACCGGCGAGCGGTTCGACTACCGGGACGACGGTCTCGTCCTCTCGAACATAAAGTTGCCGCTGGTGGGGCGTCGACAGGCTGACAACGGGGCGCTGGCCATCCGGGCGGCGCGGCTCTTCGCCCCGGACCTGTCGGAGAAGGTCATCCGGGCCGGGGTGGCGGGGGTGAAGGTGATCGGGCGGTTCGAGACGGTTCGGCGCGACCCGCTGGTGATCGTTGACGGCGCCCACAACCCCCCGGCGGTGGAGGAGTTGGTCAAGACCGTGGCCCGCCACATCGACCGTCCCGTCGATCTGGTGTTCGGCGCCATGCGGGACAAGGACTACCGGGCGATGCTGGCGACGTTGGCGCCCCTCTGTCGATCGATCACCCTCTACGCGCCGCCGATGGAGCGGGCGGCGCCGTTGGCCGATCTTCACGCGGCGGTTCCAAAGGATTTCGCCGGGCCGGTGACCGAAGCGGCGTCGCCGGAGGAGGTGGCGCGGTTCATCGACGCGTCTCCCGCCGATGCGGTCTGGCTGGTGGCGGGGTCGTTCTATGTGGTCGGCGCCATCAGGCGTCAGCTCGTTCCCTGACGTTTCGCCCACTCCCGGTAAATCGCGGCCACTTCGGCCCGACTTCCCGCAAGGGGGTTCAAGGTCACTTTCCGCTTCTCCGGCGGCAGGGCGAACTGGTCGAAGATGTACCGGTCGTCGAAGGCGATTCCGGCGGCTTCGTCCACGGTCCCGGCGTAATAGACTTCGACGATGCCGGACCAATAGATGGCCCCAAGACACATGGGGCACGGCTCGCCGGAGGCGTAGAGGACGCAGCCGGTCAGGTCATGGGTGGCCAGCGTCCGCCCAGCGAGCCGCAACGCTTCGATCTCGGCGTGGGCGGTCGGGTCGTGGTTCGCCAACACCCGGTTGTGGGCTTCTGCCACGACGACCCCCGCTTTGACGATGACGGCGCCGAAGGGGTATCCGGCGCCCGCTTCCATGCCGGTCCGGGCCAACTCAACGGCGCGGGCGAGGGGGGTATGATGATCGGCCATGGGGGCATTATACCCCCGGCCGATCACCCTCGGGAGGGGGCTACTTCGCCCCTCCGTCCGTCCCTTTGGCCGCATTGGTCGACTGCGGATCGGCGTTGTGCGCCTGGGCGGCCTGGGCATTGTTCAGGTCGCACGACTTCTCGGCGGCGACTTTTTCCACCAGGGCGATGTCTTCCCGGATGACGGCCAGATTCTCCTTGGCGTCGTCGGCGCCGCCCCAACTGAAAAAGCCGAAATCGAACAGGGCCATGGAGGCGACACCGGCGATATTCGTGGCGATGTTTTCGGTGCTGTTGTTCTTGATGGCCTCTTCCACGATCCGCTCGTCGCTGCGAAGGGTGCTGTAGGCGTCGGCCAGTTCGGGGCAGCTTGCGGCGCGCGCCTCGGCTAGGGTCTCTTCGTCAAACTCCGCCGAGGCGGTTCCGGGGAAGAGCAACAGGGGGAGCAACAACAGGGGCGACACTATTTTTCGACATTTCGCGACGATCATGATCCTCTCCTGTAATAAAGGTGTGTCCCCGGAATGCGTGTCTTTGACGCAAAGGAGTAATGCGGATTGTAAAGTATCTAGCGGGCGTACAAATTGGTGAATTTATGGGTATCCGGTTGCGCCTTGCCGGGGATGGCAATAGGGTAACAAAGGGCGTACACTAAAAGGCGAGCCAAGGCTCGGATGAAATCGGGGGCGTACCGGTTTCGACGGGAATGCCGCGGTTCATAGTTGCGCGCCGAGGAGGTTACGGATCCTCGTTAATCCCCGTGACACATGTTAGTCGCCAACGACTACAACTACGCTGTCGCCGCCTAACTAGCGGTCTGAGAGCCGTCCGTCCACTTTAGTCTGCGGGGTGGGTTACGGGCGTCATGCACGCGGGCTAGCCGAGGGGAGGCGCCGATTGGCCCCAAGGCGAAACAAAGATCGGCTGGCGCTCCCCCCGCCTGTCGCTGGGCTACGGGGGAGGGCGAGATAAAGAATCGGCGAATACGCGCGTAGACGCTATGGATCAGGATTTTCGGACAGGGGTTCGACTCCCCTCGCCTCCACCACACCCTTGCGGGTGCTTTCTGCCTGCCGCTGTCGATGAAGAGTCGGCGCCCGTTGGCGCCTCGTCTTTGACAGGTCAAGGGGGGCTATCCCTCACTTCTGCCACCCCTTGCGGGTGCTTTCTGCCTGCCGCTGTCGAGTGGCGCGCTCGTTGCACCCCCGGTAGTAGTTTTGATTTCCGTTCCGGGGGTATATTGCGCGCAGGTCTCGACCGGTAGCGCGTAGCCAATCCTCTACCCCACCTCCTGCTCCCGCAGAGGGGCCTTCTGTCTGATGGCAGGTTCTCCCCATTCCGTGCAGTATTCCCCTTGACGGATGGTTGCAATGGCCGTAATTTACTATCAGGTTAATTAAGCGACAGGTTCACTATGCAGCAGTCAGATACTCTCTCCGCCACCTTCGCTGCTTTGGCGGACCCCACGCGGCGGGCCATCCTTGCCCGTCTCGCTACCGGCGAAGCGTCGGTGGGGGAGCTGGCGGAGCCGTTCGACATAACCCCCCCCGCCGTGACCAAGCACCTGAAAGTATTGGAAAAAGCAGGGCTCATCACGCGGGGACGCCGCGCCCAGTGGCGCCCCTGCCGGTTGGAGGAAGCGCCCCTGAAAACGGCGTCCTGCTGGATCGAGGAGCAACGAAAGGTCTGGGAGTCCCGTCTGGACCGCCTGGAAGATTATCTGAGTGACATGCAAAAAGAGAAAGGGTGACACGATGGCAACGAATGAAAAGGATCGGGAAGTGGTCCTGCAACGGGAAATTCCCTTCGCCCGTGAACTGGTCTGGAAGGCCATCACCGACCCCGACCATATGAAGCGGTGGTGGGGTCCGGACGGCTTCACCATCGAAGACCCGGCGATGGATCTGCGAATCGGAGGGGCGTGGACGTTTGACATGGTGGGGCCGGATGGAACCCGCTACCCCAACCACTCGGTGTTCACCGAAATCAACCCCCCGTCACGACTCCACTTCGACCATGGCGACGGTAAGCGGGTCTGGTTCAAATCTTCCATCCTTCTGGAGGTGGCGGGCAAGGGAACGTTGGTAACGCTGCGCCATTTGTTCCCCAGCAAGGAATCCCGCGACGAGGTGGTCGACAAGTACGGCGCCATCGAAGGGGGCAAGCAGCACTTGGCGAAGATGGAGGCCTACATCAGGGAGCGTCTGTCATGAAATACGCATTCGATCCGGAGCGCGACCTTCTCCTTGAGCGCGAGGTCGATATTTCGCGTTCGCTTCTCTGGCGGGGGTGGACCGAGCCGGAACTCCTGAAACAGTGGTTCACGCCGACCCCTTGGAGGACCACCGAATGCGTCATCGACCTCCGTCCCGGCGGCGCCTTTCACACGGTCATGGAGGGGCCCGACGGCGCGGGGGAATGCGTTGACGGGTGTTATCTCGAAGTGGTTCCGCAGGAACGGTTGATCTTCACCGACGCCCTCGGACCGGGATACCGTCCTTCGGCCCGCCCGTTCATGACCGCCATCGTCACCTTCGACGATCTCGGGAACGGTCGGACACGCTACACCGCCCATGTACGGCACAAGAGCGCGGCGGATCGGGAGACGCACGAGAAGATGGGCTTTCACGACGGATGGGGGAAAGCCTTCGACCAACTGGTGGCGCTGGCCAATACCTTGTAGCGAAGACGGGAGGCGGGGCGGCCAAGGGTGAGCGGCGCTCACCCTCCCCCTTCGAGATGAAGACCCCGATGTCACTTCAGATCGAAGCGGTCGAGGTTCATCACCTTGCTCCATGCGGCGACGAAGGCGGCGACGAACGTCCCCTCCGCCCCGTCGCAGGCGTAGACTTCGGCCAACGCCCGCAGTTGGGAGTTCGAGCCGAAGACCAGATCGACCCGCGTTCCGGTCCACTTCAGCTCTCCCGTTTTCCGGTCGCTCCCGGCGAACAGATCCCCCTCCGGGGTGGTGGCTTTCCATTCCGTGTCCATGTCGAGCAGGTTCACGAAAAAATCGTTGCTCAGGACACCGGGGCGCCGGGTGAAGAGGCCGTGGGACGCCCCCCCCACCGTGGCGCCGAGCGCCCGCATGCCGCCGACGAGAACCGTCATCTCGGGGGCGGTCAGCGTCAGCAGGTGGGCCTTGTCCAGGAGGAGTTCTTCCGCCGGGACGGTGTATTTTGTCTTGAGGTAGTTGCGGAACCCGTCGGCCACCGGCTCCAGCGGGGCGAACGCATCGACATCGGTCTGCTCCTGCGTCGCGTCGGTCCGTCCGGGGGTGAAGGGGACGACCACGGCATGGCCGGCCCGCTGGGCCGCCTGTTCCACGGCGGCGCACCCGCCGAGGACGATCAGGTCGGCCAAAGAGACCTTCGCGCCGTCGCTCCGGGCGGCGTTGAAGGCGCTCCGAATCCCGTCGAGGAGGGTCAAAACCTTCGACAGGAGGGAGGGCTGGTTGACCTCCCACTCTCTCTGCGGCGCCAGCCGTATCCGGGCGCCGTTGGCGCCCCCCCGTTTGTCCGAGCCCCGGAAGGTGGCCGCCGACCCCCAAGCGGTCGATACCAGCTCGGGTACGGTGAGACCGGAGGAGAGGATCGTCCGCTTGAGGGAGGCGATGGCGTCGGCGTCGATGAGCGGATGGTCGATGGCGGGGAGCGGGTCTTGCCAGATCAGCGTTTCCGTCGGCGCTTCGGGGCCGAGATAGCGGGAGCGGGGCCCCAGGTCGCGGTGGGTCAGCTTGAACCAGGCCCGGGCGAAGGCGTCGGCCAGGGCGTCCGGGTCTTTGTGGAACCGTCGTGCGATCGGCTCGTACACCGGGTCCATGCGGAGCGCGAGGTCGGCGGTGGTCATCATCGGCCGGTGTTTTTTCGCCGGATCGTGGGCGTCGGGCGCCATTTTCTCCTCGGGGACATCCTTGGCCAGCCACTGCCACGCCCCCGCCGGGCTCTTGACCAGCTCCCACTCGTAGCCGAAGAGGGTGTCGAAGTAGCTGGTGTCCCACCGGATCGGCGTCGGCGTCCAGGCGCCTTCGATGCCGCTGGTGGTGGTGTGGACCCCTTTGCCGCCGCCGAGGCTGTTCTTCCACCCCAGCCCCATTTCCTCCAGCGGCGCCCCTTCCGGCGCGGGGCCGACCAGCGTCGCATCGCCGGCGCCGTGGGCTTTGCCGAAGGTATGCCCGCCCGCCACCAGCGCGACGGTCTCCTCGTCGTTCATCGCCATCCGTTCGAAGGTTTCGCGGATGTCCCGCCCCGACGCCACCGGATCGGGGTTGCCGTTGGGTCCTTCCGGGTTGACGTAGATCAGCCCCATCTGTACCGCAGCAAGGGGCCGTTCGAGCTGGCGGCCACCGCGATACCGCTCGTCGCCCAACCATTTGGTCTCGGCGCCCCAGTAGATGTCCTCTTCCGGCGCCCAGATATCCTCCCGCCCTCCGGCGAAGCCGAAGGTGCGAAATCCCATCGATTCGAGGGCGCAGTTCCCCGCAAGAATCATCAGGTCCGCCCAGGAGATGGCATTGCCGTATTTTCGCTTCACCGGCCAGAGGAGGCGGCGCGCCTTGTCGAGGTTGGCGTTGTCGGGCCAACTGTTGAGCGGGGCGAACCGCTGGTTTCCGGTGGAGGCGCCCCCCCGCCCGTCGCCGGTGCGGTAGGTTCCCGCGCTGTGCCAGGCCATACGAATGAAGAGGGGGCCGTAGTGGCCGTAGTCGGCGGGCCACCACTCCTTGGAGTCGGTCATCAGGGCATAGAGGTCCTTTTTCAACGCGGCAAAATCGAGTTTCGCGAATGCGGCGGCGTAGTCAAAGCCTGCCTCCATGGGGCTGGAGAGGGGGGCGTGCTGGTGAAGGATGCCGATATTCAGCTGCTTTGGCCACCAATCCTGGTTCGATTGGGCGCCAACGGAGGTTTTGGCCCCGTGCGCGGAGGCGAAGGGGCACTGCGCTTTTTCGGTCATTGCAAGATCCTCTCGTGAACATTCTGGACTCAATGTAAGCCTGTTACGACTCTTTTGCCACCGCTCCCCTTCCCACAGATTTGCGTCCTCACGCAGCGGGGGCTATCGTCATGTCAGTGATATTGAAAGGGAAAAGAGAGCGAGAAGAGACCGCGCGACTCTGAGGTTGACCTCTTCTTTACCCACGACTTTGACCTTCCCGCCACAATTCCCTGCCGCTGCCGGACAGCATCGGCGTAGCGGGTCCGCTGGTTCTCCCCGGCGACGTTTCACGTGATCGCGCGCCAGTCGTATCTGGGGGATGCCCTCCCAAGGGTCCTTCTGTACGGCGTCCGAAAGATCATGGTACTATAAGAAGATTCGCGCTTCGCCGCGTGGCCGCCGACGCCGGAGGGGCCGCCGGGCGGAGCCATACGCGCGCGAAAGTGGCGGAACTGGTAGACGCACTGGACTTAGGATCCAGCGGATCGCTCCGTGGGGGTTCGAGTCCCCCCTTTCGCACCAACGGCGCCCGAGAGCGCTTCAAGGAGGTTGTCTTGGATATCGAAGTGCAGGAGGTTTCCCCCTGCGTCAAACGGATCAGCGTCAACGTGCCGGTGGACGAGATTTCGCCCCGGATCGACACCCAACTGGGCGAGCTGGCCCGCCGCGCCAAAGTGCCCGGCTTCCGGCAGGGGAAAGCTCCCCGCCCGGTCATCCGCAAGATGTACGGCAAGCAGGTTCACGGCGACGTCTCCCAGAAGGTCATCGACGAAGCCTTCCGCAAGGCGCTGGCCGACAACGACCTCAACCCGGTGGGCGACCCGATGGTCGAGAGCCTCGTGGTCGAGGAGGGGGCGCCGATTTCGCTGGTCGCCACCGTCGAAGTCTTCCCTAAAATCGCGCTGGCGCCCTTCGACGGGCTGACCCTGACCCGGAAGATCCGTCCCGTGGACGAGGACGAGATCGAGACCGTCATCACCCAGTACCGGGAGCGGCAGGCCCGTTTCACCCCGGTGGAGGGGCGCGGCGTCGCCGAGGGGGACTACATCACCATCGACTACTCCGCCACCAAGGCCGATGGCGCCCCGCTGGAGCATTTCAAGGGCGAAGGACGGCAGGCCCACGTCGATAAGGAACAGATGTTCGAAGGGTTCTACGAAGGCATCCTGGGCATGACCAAGGGCCAGACCAAGGAATTCGACGCCCCCATGCCGGAAGACTATCCCGACACCGGGATCGCCGGCAAGCCGGTGACCTTCAAGATCACCCTGCACGAAATCAAGGCCAAGAGCCTCCCCGAAGCCGACGACGAGCTGGCCCGGGAGGTCTCCGACTTCGACACCATGGCCGAACTGGTGGCCGACATCCGCAAAGGCGCCGAAGAGCGGGCCAAGGACGCCGCCGACGGCGCCCTGAAGAGCGAGCTGCTGGCCAAACTGATCGAGGCCAACCCCATGGAGCTGCCGCCGGGTCTGCTGGAGCGGCAGGCCGCCTCCACCGCCCAGCGCCGCGCCCGCCAGTTCGCCCAGCAGGGGATCGACCTGGCCGCCGCCGGAATCGACGCCGCCACCATGGCCGAACGCTCCCGGACCGAGGCGGTCCGCTCGCTCAAGGAACAGGTGATCCTGGCCTCCTTCGGCGAGGCCCACAAGGTGACGCTGGAAGAGGGGGACATCGACCGGGAGGTGGCCAAACTGGCCGCCATGTTCGGACAGTCCCCCGAGATGACCCGCCAGCAGCTCTCCCAGGGGGGGGGGCTGGAGGCTCTGGCCAACCAGGCCTACGCCGACAAGGTGACCCAGGCGATGCTCGCCCGGGTGACCGTGACCGACGAACCGACCGCCTAAGGAGGAGCGATACCTGCGATGCTCGTACCCATCGTCGTCGAACAGACCAACCGCGGAGAGCGGTCCTACGACATCTATTCCCGGTTGCTCAAAGACCGGATCATCTTTCTGGGCACCCCCATTGACGACCACATCGCCAATCTCATCATCGCCCAACTGATCTTCCTCGAAGCCGACGACCCCGGCGCCGACATCTCGATCTACATCAACAGCCCCGGCGGCGTGGTGACGGCAGGCATGGCCATCTACGACACCATGGCCTACATCAAGCCCGACATCCAGACCATCTGCATCGGGCAGGCCGCCTCCATGGGCGCCGTGCTGCTGGCGGCGGGCACCAAGGGGAAGCGC
>JADGCD010000073.1 GCA_015229165.1 Nitrospinota bacterium
CTTCGAGAAGCCGTACCGGCTGGTCAAGGAGGGCGCCGGGCTCTACCGCTCCGACGGCGCCACGGCCTGCGAGACCGCCTCCACCGTCCAGACCGGCATGCTGGAGACGAGCAACGTCAACACCATCCGCGAGATGACGTCGCTGATCACCAACCAGAGAACGTTCGAAGCCCTGCAGAAAAGCATCGCCGAACACGACAACATGACCAGCCAGCTCTTCATGAAAGTGGCGCGCCCCGCATAACGGAAAGAGACAAGGAGAGACCCCATGATCCGCACCCTGCACACCGGCGCGACCGGCATGATCGCCCAGCAGCTCAACATCGACGTCATCGCCAACAACTTGGCCAACGTCAACACCCTCGGGTTCAAGCGGTCCCGGGCCGACTTCCAGGATCTTCTCTACGAGACCATCAAGAGCCCCGGCTCCGTCTCCGCCGCCGGGAACCAGGTGCCGGTCGGCATCCAGGTGGGGCTTGGCGTCAAACCCTCCTCCGTCACCAAGAGCTTCTCGCAAGGGGACATGCGCAACACCAGCAACGAGCTGGACGTGGCCATCGAGGGGAAAGGGTTCTTCCAGGTGACCATGCCCGACGGCTCCATCGGATATACCCGGGCCGGGGCGTTCAAGCTCGACAGCAGCGGCCAGATGGTCACTCCCGACGGCTATCTCCTCTACCCCCCCGTCACCATCCCGCAGGACGCCATCACCGTCAACATCGACCGGGCCGGACTCATCAACGTCACCCAGCCCAACAGCACCACCCCCACCGAGGCGGGGCAGTTCGAGCTGGCCAACTTCGTCAACCCGGCCGGGCTCAACTCGGTGGGGAACAGCTTCTTCAAGGAGACGGCCGCCTCCGGCCCCCCCCTTACCGGGCTCCCCAACCAGAACGAGTTCGGCGCCGTGCAGCAGGGGTTCATCGAGAGCAGCAACGTCTCCGTGGTGGAGGAGCTGACCCAGATGATCATCGGCCAACGGGCCTACGAGGTCAACTCCAAGGCGGTGACCGCCGGCGACGAGATGCTCCAGACGGCCAACCAGCTCAAGCGGTAACGATCCGGTAAACGGACGAAAGGGAACAGGTCATGAAACCGAACCGACGACGGACGCTTCTGCTGGCGGCGGCTTCGCTCCTGCTGGCGACGGCGGCGCTGGCGAACCCCGTTCCCGACGCGGCCCACGACCGGTTCGCCGACCGGCTCACCGAAGCGGTCACCGACACCCTGAACCGGGAGCTGGCCGGGCCGGGCCGCCGGGTCGGCGCGGTTTCGGTCCCCCTTCCTGCCAACGTCCGCCCCCCCGCCGGGTACGACACCATGGAACTGACCCTCCCCTACAAGGAGCGGCTCTCCGACCGGATTTTCGTCACCGTCACCTTCTTGAAAGAGGGGCAGCCCCTGGGACGGCTCAACGTCATGGCCACCGCCGAACTGTGGGCCAAGGTGGCCGTCACCACCCGGGAGATCACCCGGGGCGCCCATCTCTCCGGCGAGGATGTGGCCCTTTCCGAAGTCCGCCTCGACCCCTCCCACAACGGGGTCGTCACCGATCTGAAAGAAGCGGTCGGCAAGACCGCCGAACGCAGCCTTGCGGCGGGAACCCCCCTTCGGGCCGCCTACCTGTCCAACCCGACGCTGGTCAACAGCGGCGATATGGTGACGGTGGAGGCCGACAACGGCCGCATCCGGATCACCTCGCAGGGGGTGGCCAAGGAAGACGGCGACCGGGGACAGTGGATCCGCATCCTGAACGTGCAGTCGAACAAGCTCTTCACCGCCCGGGTCGTCGGCCCGGGGACGGTGCGCGTCGAATTCTGAACGAGGACATCACGATGAACATCATGGCGAAAACAAGCCCCGCCGGAATGGCGCTGGCGGCCCTGCTGGCGCTCATCCTCTCCGCCTGCGCCTCCGATCCCCCTCCCCGCCCCGAGGTGGAGGCGGAGCCGGAGAAGCTGACCAGCGAGTACGGCAGCCTCTGGCCCGGCAAGAGCAAGCAAAACATGCTCTTCTCCGACAACAAGGCCACCCGCATCGGCGACCTGGTGACGGTCCACGTGGTCGAGTCGACCACGGCGCTCAACCGCTCGACAACCCAGGACCAGCGGACCGTCAACAACAACCTGACGCTGGACACCGGCGCCGCCACCCCCACCGCCATGGCGCTGGGCGGGGGCTACGGCTTCAACGGACGGGGCGCCACCAGCCGGTCCGACCAGCTCTCGGCCACCGTCTCCTGCCTCGTGACGGAGGTTCTCCCCAACGGGAACATGCTCATCGAGGGGCAGCGGCGGATGCAGATCAACAACGAGGAGCAGTACATCCTCGTCAAGGGGCTGGTCCGCCCCGACGACATCACCTACAACAACGCGATCCTCTCGACCCAGATCGCCAACGCCGACATCCGCTACACCGGCGCCGGCGGCATCGACGGCAGCCAGGGGCCCGGCTGGGTGGGCGGCATCCTCCGCGCCGTCTGGCCCTTCTGACCCGAACGCAAAGGACATGACCATGAGACCGCTGACCCGATTCGCCACGCTGCTCCTGGCGGCAGCCCTGCTCCTGACGGCCCTTCCGGCGCAGGCCGAACGGCTCAAAGACATCGCCTCCCTGAAGGGGGTGCGGGGAAACCAGCTGATCGGCTACGGTCTGGTGGTGGGCCTCAAGGGGTCGGGCGACAAGTCGTACAAGAGCCCGTTCACCATCCAGACGCTGCTCTCCATGCTGGAGCGGCTGGGCACCACCATCGACGTGCAAAAGCTGGTCGATCCGCGCCTCGGCGTCAGCGACGTCCGCCAGTTGCGCGACGTCCGGGTGGAGAACGTGGCCGCCGTCATGGTCACCGCGTCGCTCCCCCCCTTCGCCCAGGTCGGCTCGGCCATCGACATCACCGTCAGCTCGCTGGGGGACGCCCGGTCGCTGGCGGGG
Organism: Nitrospinota bacterium; assembly: GCA_015229165.1. Lineage (GTDB taxonomy): Bacteria > Nitrospinota_A > UBA7883 > UBA7883 > JADGGD01 > JADGCD01. Next base: position 2,932 of record JADGCD010000073.1, read on the forward strand.
GGGACGCTCCTGCTGACGCCGCTCAAGGCGGCCAACGGCGACATCTTCGCCGTGGCGCAAGGGTCGGTGTCGGTGGGGGGCTCCTGCGACGGCTGCCCCAACAGCAAGCTCCTGACCACCGGCCACCCGACGGTGGCCCGGATCGCCGGAGGGGCGCTGGTGGAGCGGGAGGTCGGCTTCGACTTCGCCTCCCTGAACGAGTTCTCCTTCTCCATGAGCAACCCCGACTTCACCACCACCCAACGGGCGGTGCAGGCGATCAACGCCCGTCTGGGGGCGCCGATGGCCCGCGCCAAGGACTCGGGGACGGTGGTGGTCGGCGTCCCGGCCGAATACGCCAACGACAAGGTCCGGTTCATCGCCGAGCTGGAGTCGATCGACATCGCCCCCGACAGCATGGCCAAGGTCGTGCTGGACGAGCGGACCGGCACCATCGTCATCGGGCAGAACGTCAAGATCGACCGGGTGGCCATCTCCCACGGCAACCTGACCATCCGGGTGGGAGATCAGGGGAGCCCGTCGGGGGGAGGAAGCCCGATGATAGTCCCCTCCACCATCCTCTCGATGGAAGAGATCCCGACCGGCAATTCCGACCGGGTGATGGAGTTGAACGCTGGCGCCTCCATCAGCGACATGGTCAAGGCGCTCAACGCCATGGGAATCGCCCCTCGGGATCTCATCTCGATATTTCAGACACTTAAAACTTCCGGCGCCTTGCAGGCCCAGCTGGAGATCATCTAGACAAGGGGCGTGACAAGTAATTGGCGCCCAATTTGTATCTATCGTATGGCGACAAGGGAGAAACAGGAAAATGGATCTGATCGTAACCCGGATGACCGAAGCGGTAAAGCCGATGGAAGGCTTCGCCGGTCAGGGGCTCCTTTCCCTGTCGGGTAACAAGAAAATGGCCGACGCCGACAAGGTGAAAATGCTGGCCAAGGAGTTCGAGTCGGTCTTCCTGAACCAGGTTCTGAAGACCATGCGCTCCACCGTCGGCGAGAGCGGCCTGATCAAGAAAGGGCCGGGGGAAGAGCTGTTCACCTCCATGCTCGACGAGGAGACCTCCCGCAACATGGCCTTCACCCCCGGCGGCGGCATGGGGCTGGCCGACCAGTTGACCGCCCAGCTCGTGGGGCGCACGATCACCGGAGCCGACCCCAAATGAACGCCACCGAACGGTCCGATTACCTCGTCGGGAAGCTCCTGGCCCTGCTGGAGAAGAACGGCGGGCGCTACGACCGGATGATCGCCCTCCTCGACGGGGAGACCGACGCCCTCAAGCGGCACGATCTGGCGGCCATCGAACAGGGGGTGGCCCAGAAAAACGAGGTGACCGCCCATCTGATGAGTCTCGAAAGGGAGCGGGTCGACCTGATCGGCGCGCTGGCCAAAGAGACCGGGGCCGATCCCGCTTCCGTGACCCTGCGTTCGCTGGCCGCCGCCCACCCCAAGCGGGAGAAAAACCTGCTGACCCTCCGGGACCGGATGAACCGGCTGGTGGCGGCGGTGGCCCAGAAGAACGAATTCAACCGGGGGCTGATCGCCAAGCTGATGACCATCAACACCGAGGCGGCGACCAACCTTCACGCCCTGACCCAGCACGACAGCGTCTACGGCAGGGGGGCCGCGGCGTCGCCCGCCCCCTTCGCTGCGGGCAAGGTCGTCCGGCGCACGCTCTAAGGAGACGGATCATGGCAGGCATCTACATGGCGATGAACACCGCCAAGCTCGGTCTGATGGCCCATCAGATCGCGCTGGAGGTGACCGGCCAGAACCTTGCCAACGTCAACAACCCCAACTACACCCGGCAGGAGCTCTCTATCGAAGCGGCCCAGCCGGTCAGCTACGGCGGGTCGCCGGGGATGATCGGCGCCGGCGTCCTGCCGACCACCATCTTCCGCCATCAGGACACGTTCCTCGAAAGCCAGCGGAACCTGAACGTCTCCCAGCAGAACTATTGGGACACCCGGCAGAATTTTCTCTCCCGTCTGGAGGTGTCGTTCAACGAGACCTCCGGGCAGGGGCTCAACTATCTGTTCGACAAGTTCTTCCAGTCGTGGCAGGACCTCTCCTACAACCCCAAGGGGCTGACGGAGCGGACCGCCGTGACCGCCGCCGGACGGAACATCGGCTCGATGTTCTACAAGGTCAACCAGGACGTCAAGAACCTGAAAGGGAACCTGAACGACCAGGTGACCAACTCGGTGACCGAGATCAACCGGATCACCACCGAGATCGTCCGGATGAACCAGGCCATCCACGAGGCGGAAGGAAACAACGTCCACGCCAACGACTTCCGCGACAAGCGGGAGAGCCTCATCCGCGACCTGTCGGGCTTCATGAAGATCAACGCCGTGGAGGACGCCCAGACCCGCCAGACCACCGTCTATCTCTCCACCGGTCGCCCGCTGGTGCTGGGGCAGAGCGCCTTTACGCTCGGAACCCAGATCCGCTCCGACGACCCGCTGGCCACCGACATCACCTGGCGGGACACCAACGGCAACGCCACCGTGATCACCGACGAGATTCAGGAGGGGAGCGTCGGCGCCTCCATCCAACTGCGCGACACCGAGATGCAGGGCTATCTGGACAGCCTCGACCAGCTGGCCGCCACCATGATGCGGGACATCAACAAACTCCACGGCGAAGGATACGGCCTCGACGGCTCCACCGGCGTCGATTTCTTCACCGGCATCCAGCCGAGCGCCACCTTCAACTCGAACAACACCGGAACCGGCTTCCCCACGGTGTCGGTCACCGCCCCGGACCAGTTGAACCTGCACAAGTTCACCATCAGCGCCGCCGGGGCCAACAGCTTCACCGTCACCGACGCCACCTTCGGGAACACCGTGGTCCCGGCGGGCGCCACGCTGGTTCAGGTGCAAAGCTACTTCGCCGGGCAGGGGATGAGCTTCAACCTGGCCGGAGCGGCCAACGCCGGGGACTCCTACACCGTCAACGCCGCCGCCGACGCCTCCTACCGGATGCAGGTCAACAGCGCCGTCGTCAACGACAGCCGCAAGGTGGCCGCCGGGTTGACCTCCGACGCCGGCAACGGAAGCAACGCCCAGCGGTTGGCCGCCATCCAGAACAGCGACACCATGAACCAGGCCACGGCGGTCGCCTCCGGCACGGCCACCTTCGCCGAGTTCTACAACTCCATCGTCGGGCAGGTGGCGGTCTCCGCCCACGAGGCCACCGTCACCTACAACCAGCAGGAGGGGATCACCGTCAACCTCAACGCCCGCCACCAGCAGATCGCCGGCGTGTCGGTGGACGAGGAGATGATCAACATGATCAAATACCAGCACGCCTATCAGGCGTCGGCCCGGATGATTTCGGTGACCGACGAACTGCTGCAGACCCTGCTGGGTCTGGGCGGATAATCGGCGGACACAAAAGGGTCAAGCCCAAAGGCGGCGGCGCCGATAGGGAACAGAACGGGTACCAAGGAGCCCTGAGAGCATGTATCGCATAACCAACCGGATGATGTACGACAACACGTTGTACAACACCTTCCGGAACAACCAGGGGCTACTGGCGTCCCAAGAGCAGCTCTCCAGCGGCAAGCGGATCAACAAGCCCTCCGACGACCCCATCGGGATGATGGAGGTCCTGAAACTGCGGACCGTCATCGGGCGTCAGGACCAGTACATCCGGGTCATGGGAAACGCCGACGCCACCCTCTCCGCCGCCGACTCGATCCTGGGGCTGGCCCACGACGAGCTGAAGACCGGCAAGGAGCTTGCCATCCAGGCGGCCAACGCCACCTCCGACTCCGTCACCCGGGCCACCACCGCCCGCCGGATCGACAGCATGATCGAGCAGATGACCCAGTACGGCAACACCCGGGTGGGGCAGAACTATCTCTTCAGCGGCGCCTCCACCTCGTCGGTCGCCGTCACCCCCAACGGCGAGTACGGCGGCTCGGGGCTCGACTGGGCGCTGGAGATCAACCAGAACAGCACGGTCCCGGTCTCCACCAAGGCCAGCGACTTTTTGACCGCCGACATGAACCCGGCCGCCTCCGGGGCCACGACGCTGGCCTCGCTCAACAACGGCGCCGGGGTCCCCGCCGGGACCTTCACCGTCACCGACCGGGCCGGAAACGGGGTGGCGGTCAACACCGCCGCCATGACCACCCTCAACGACGTGGTCAACGCCATCAACGCCGGGGGGACCAACGTCACCGCCTCCCTTTCCACCGACGGGACCGCGCTGGTCCTGACCGACGTCACCGCCAGCCCCACACTCCCCATTTCGGTGGTCGACGGGGGCGCCGGAACGGCGCAAGGGCTCGGCATCGCCGGGGTCCGCTCCACCTCGGTCTTCATCGGCAGCGACATCAACCCGGCGGTCACCGACGCGACCCCGCTGGCCTCCCTCTACGGCGGGCAGGGGCTGCCGCTGGACCCCTTCCGGGTGGTCAACGGCGGGGCCTCGGCAACGATCACCTTCGTCCCGGCTCCCACCACCGTCGGCGCCCTTAGGGTCAGCGTAAACAACCAGCTGGCCGCCGCCGGGGTCAACGCCACCATCACCATAGAACCAACCGCCCAACGGCGCCTGACCATCACCTCCACCAACCCCGCCACCGTGGCCTTCGTGGCCGAGGTTGCGGGCGGGCAGACCGCCGAACTGATGGGGCTCGGCGGCGGGCGCAACATCATACCGACCCTCAAAACCCTCTCCGCCGCCTTGAAGGCCAACGATACGTCGGCTATACTGGGCTCCATCGACCTTCTGGACAGCGTGATGAACAACACCAACGCGGTCCGGGGGTCGGTGGGAGCGCGGGCGAACCAGGTCATCCAGACGCGCGACTCGGTGGAGGCGTCCAAACTGGACAACACCAAGACCAAGTCGTTCGTCGAAGACGCCGATTTCCTGAAAGCCGCCAGCGAGTTGGCCATGTTGCAGACCGCCTATCAGGCCACCCTGAAGTCGTCGGCGTCGATCATCCAGCCGACCCTGATGGATTTCGTCCGGTAGCGGGGCGCCCGCCAGCCTTTCGGGCAGGCTGTTGAACGACATGACCGCAGATCGTTTTCCCACAGCCTCGCAAGCGTCACGCCACCAGGGAAGGTATCAGGATGCTGGTTCTTACACGAAAGCTGGGGGAGTCGGTCACTATCGGCGACTCCATCAAGATCTCCGTCATCGACATCAAGGGGCGCCAGGTCCGTCTGGGCATCGAGGCCCCCTCCTCCATGGCCATCCACCGGGAAGAGATTTACGCCCGGATACAGGAGGAGAACCGGCAGGCCTCCTTCGACGCGGCGGTCAACATGGAAAAGCTGGCCACCCTCTTCCCCCGGCCCAAAGGGGAAAAGAAAGGGGGGGAGGGGAAATGAAAATCACCTCCGCCCGCCTCGGACAGGTCGACATCGATCCGGCCAAGATCCTGACTTTCCCCGACGGGATCATCGGCTTTCCCGACCTCAAACGGTACATCCTGCTCCCCTTCGTCGACGACTCCCCCTTGCAGCTTCTGCAGGCGGTGGACGAGCCGGGGCTGGCCTTCGTGGTCATCGACCCGCTGGTCTTTCTGGCCGAATACCGGCTCGACCTGTCGGCGGAGGACATGGCCTACCTGAAAGCTCCCGACGCCGCCGGGCTCATCGTGGCGGTCATCGTCACCATTCCTGAAGACCCGTACAAAATGACCGCCAACCTGCAGGGGCCGCTGGTCTTCAACCCGGAAACCCGGCTGGCCAAACAGGTGGTCAACGATCCGGGGACCTACCCGACCCGGCACGCGATCCTGGCCGACAACGTGGAGCCGACCTGAGCCCACCCGCGCAACGCGGGGGGGCGCAGGCGGTCGGCCACGCGCACAACGATATGTTTTTTCACGCCATACACCTGCGGTCCGCCGGGTGAATCCCTTTTGCCCCCGCTGAATCTATAGTACGATAACGGTTCCGGCGCGTCCGTTCTGCGTCGCCGGGCCGCCGGGGGTTCATGCGGCGTCCGCCGGACGTCGATCACGCCGAAACCGCATACGTTTAGGAGAGTCCGTCCATGCAAGCTGACAAAGTAATCGACTGCAAAGGGCTGTCGTGCCCGGAGCCGATCCTCCACACCAAGATGGCCATCAACGGACTCTCGTCGGGCCAGATCCTGCAGGTTTCCGCCACCGATCCCGGCTCCATCAACGACATGGCCGCCTGGGCCAAACGGACCGGCAACCCCATCGTGGAGCAGTCGGAGACCGCCGGCGTCTTCACCTTCTTCATCAAGAAGAGCTGAGAAAGGACCGACCGATGCCCAACGACACCAAGCGGATCGCCATCATCGCCAGCAAGGGGACCCTCGACATGGCCTATCCCCCGCTCATCCTCGCCTCCACCGGGGCCGCGCTCGACATGGAGGCGGGAATCTTCTTCACCTTCTACGGCTTGGACATCGTCAACAAGCACAAGTACAAGAACCTGAAAGTCGCCCCACTGGCCAATCCG
>JADGCD010000074.1 GCA_015229165.1 Nitrospinota bacterium
GGCGGCTCCGCATGCGGAACGCCAGCGGGAGTTTCTCCCCATCGACCTGATCACCTTCGACATGGCCCCGGCGGCGCCCGTCTCTCCCGCGCCTGCCCCCGCCAAACGTGAGGTAATAACGCCCCCCCGGCCGATCCCCGCGAAGACCCCCGTGTCTGCGCCTCCTCAGGAGGAGACGGTCGGGGTTGACGAATCGCTTCCGCCGACCCCTCCCGAGGAGCCGCAGGGGGGGGGCGCCGGAGCCGGTCTGGCATCCGGTGGAGGGGGTCAACACCCTTCCCGGTTTCCTGCGACGGGCCCAGCCGACCTACCCTGAAGAGTCGCGGCGCGGCGGTGTGGAGGCGCGGGTGGTGGCGGAGGTGTTCCTCGAAGCGACCGGGGCGGTGGCGAAGGTGGACATTCTGGTCAGCGGCGGAGAGCGGTTCGACCGTGCGGTGATCGAAGCGATCCGGCAGAGCCGGTTTTCACCCGCCCGCATCGACGGAGAGCCGGTCCGCGTGCGGGTTCGCATCCCCTTCAGTTTCCGGTTGCGGTAAGGGCGACAGAGGGCATGAAAGCAGTATCGGCGGCGCTTTTTGTGATGGGACTGTGCGTGGGGGGCGATGCGGTGGCGGCGCCCCTGTGGGGGATGGCGTACCGGAAAGGGAGCCATGCGCCGGTGGCAGGCGCCACGCTGAAGGTTATCGACAGCGCGGGAACGCTGACCGGTTCGACGGTGACCGGTCCCGACGGGCGTTACCGGATCGATCTCCCCGACAAAGAGAGGGTCGTGGTCGAAATGGTCGCCCCCGGATTCGCTCCCTCGTCCCCGGTGGAGCGGGACGGGGCGGGGGGAGGGGAGCAAAACTTTTCCCTTGAGCCGTCGGTTTCGTTCACGGAGGTCGAGGTGGTCGCCGACCGTGACCCGGCCCGGGTGGCCAAAACGGTCACCACCGGCAAGGAGCTTTCCCGCATTCCCGGTTCGGCAGGTGATCCCCTCCGGGGGGCGGTGGCCCTGCCCGGCGTCACCACGTCGAACGACGCGGAGGCCAATCCCGCCGTTCGGGGGTCGGGGCCGTCGGACAACGCAAGCTTCGTCGACCGGATTCCGCTCCCCTATCTTTTCCACATGGGGGGTCTGGTCAGCGTCCTCCCGGCGGGGATGGTGGAGGACTTTACTCTCTATTCGGCAGCCTTTGGCCCTGAATTCGGCGGGGTGACCGGCGCGGTGTTCGACGTAACCCTGCGCGATCCCCGCGGCGACCGGTGGAGCGGCTCGACCGGCATCAGCATGATGGAGGCCGACCTCCTGCTGGAAGGGCCGGTGGGGGATGACGGCGGGGTGGCGGCCAGTGTGCGGCGCAGCTATATCGACCTGTTCCTGCCCGCCAGTGGCGCTATGGGGGATGGGGTCGAGTACCGGCAGTTTCCGCAATACTCCGATTACCTGCTGAAAGGGGTGTACCGGATCGGCGACGCCCACGATGTTTCGATCCTTATCGACGGCGCCCGGGACGAGATGGCGCTGCATATCTCCGACGAGGCGCCCGCCGCCGCCCATGAACCGGTCCTCGTGGGGGATTTTTCGATAGCGCAGGAGTTCCACCAGCAGGGGGGAACGCTCACCTCCCGCCTCGGCGCGGGGGTCAACCGGCTGACCATCTCACACGCCACTCATGCGGCTTCGCAGCGGCTCTCGCAACTGGGGCACGCTCTCATCGACACGAATGTCGGGCTGCTACGCGAACGGTTCGACCTGCCGGCAGGGGAAGGGCACGATCTCTCTTTGGGCGCCGAATATTCCGTCGCCACCGTCGATCTCGACCTCGACCTTCCCAACGAGCTTCCCAACGACTACGATCCCGACGTCGATCTGACCGGCGCTTCCCGGTCCCGCTATCGGGGGACGATCCGGGGCATGGGCTATGCGCTGTACCTGAAAGACCGGTGGCGCATCGCCCCCTCGCTCGTCGTGACCCCCGGCGTCCGGTACGAGTACGGCGACTATCTTAACGAGGGGGGGCTCCTTCCCCGGATCGGGCTGGAGTGGGAGGCGACCGGCGTGACGGTGGTGACCGCAGGATGGGGGGAGTACCGCCAAGACCCGCAGGGGAACGAGATGGTCGCGGTCTTCGGCAACCCGAACCTCGAACAGACGCGGGCGACCCATACCGTCGTCGGGATCGGGCAACGGTTCGCCGACGGCTGGTCGGTGAAAGGGGAGCTGTACGAGAAACGGTTCTCGCGGCTGGTGGTCCCCAACGACGCGACCGTTTACTCCAACGACGGATCGGGAGCGGCGCAGGGGATGGAGCTTCTGGTCCGGCGGGACGGGGCGCTGGTGTCCGGGTGGATTTCGGCGGCCTACGCGAAGACCGAGCGAACCAACGGGCTGACCGGCGAATCGTTCGCCTACCGGTACGACCAGCCGCTGATCGTCAACGCCGTCGGCTCGTGGAGCCCGTGGGAGGACTGGACCGTCGGGGTCCGATGGCGCTACCAGTCGGGCGCCCCCTTTACGCCAATCACCGCAACCTACCTGACCGAGGAGGGCAGAATCCGTCCCGTGTACGGCCCCCTCGGTTCGGAGCGCCTTCCCGATTACCATCGGCTCGACCTGCGGGTGGACCGGACCAGCCGCTACCGGAATTGGACCCTCGGCTGGTTTGTGGAGATCATCACGCCTACAACCGGGAGAACGTCGCCGGGTACCGCTACGACGCGGAATACGCCACCCGCGAACCGGTGGGGCAACTGCCCCTCTTTCCCTCCTTCGGCGTGACGGCGCAGTACTGACAAAAAAAGCCCCGACGACCGGAGTCGCCGGGGCCCGATGCGTTGTACCGTCAGAAAAGGTACTCGGCCTTCACCTGGTAGGTCCGGGGATCGTTCACCGGCAGCCAGGCGTCGGTCCAGAGCTGGACGTCGGTCAGGTTGTAGACCGAGCCGACGATCCGCACCGACTGCCCTTCGCCCAGCGCATGGGTGTAGCCGATCTTGGCGTCGGCGTACAGCTCCTTGTCCTTGGCCTCGTAGGAGGGATCGGCGTTCCAGTCCCTCCACAGGGCGGTCAGCGCCCCCATGAACCGGCCGTCGTCATAGCTGATACCGGCGTTGTAGGCGGCCCGGATCTGCCCTTTCACCACCTCGCCGGAGGTCTCGTCCTTGACGGTCTGCCACATGGCGTTGGCGTCCAGCGTCAGGCTGTCGGCGACCATCCATTTCACCGCCAGCTGCGCCCCCTGCCGCGTGAACTCTTCGAAGTTCCGGTAGGTGTAGAGATAGTTCTCCGCGTCCAGCAGGACGAAGTTGATGGCGTCCTTCACGATGGCGTGGTACAGGCTGGCGTCGACGACCAGCGTGTCGCTGGCCCAGGCGTGGACGCCGGTTTCGTACATCGTCACCTTTTCGGCGGCCAGGTCGGGGTTGAGCTGGAAGTAGCCCCCCCCGGTGTAGTAGCGGTAGCCCAGCGGCGGCGTGTTGTAGCCGGTGGAGACCGACAGCCGCGCCGCCGACCGCTCGCCGAAGCGGCGCAGGAGGCCGACGTTATAGGTCGTGGCCGTGCCGAAGACATCCTCGTCGGAGTAGCGGGTTCCCGCCTGCACGCGCCACTCGTCGGTCAGGTCGTGCTGGAGGGTCAGGAAGGCGCCGTACGGGTCGTGCTTGTAGGAGTCGTTCTCCAGCGCGGTGCTGTGCAAGTCGGCGTTCTGTCCGTCCCCGCCGAGGGTGACGGTGGTGGCGCCCAGCGTGGCGTGCCAGATGGCCGAATAGCCGGTCAGGTTGTCTTCGAGGCGGCTGTTGTCGACCTCCTCGGTCACCTGATAGCCGATCGACTGCTGCGTCATGTTCTGGCGATAGAGGGTGACCCGGGCCTCCCCCACCGGCAGGGCGGAGGTCAGCGAGGCCCCGACGCCGTTGGTCATGAACTGGTACTTGTACCAGAGCCCCGCCAGGTCGCGCCGGTAGTCGCCGGTCCCGACGTGTCCCTGGAACGAGTGTCCCTGCACCAGCAGGTTGGTCGACTCACCCAGCTTGACCCCGGCGCTGGCCACCACCGCGTCGTCCTTGTAGGCGGTGTGGTCGTCCGGGCCGGGGCCGTCCCCCCGGAGCATGGCGCCGGTCACCGACAGGGAGAGGGTCTCCCCCCCGTACTGGAGCGACGCCGCCCCCGACTTGTAGCCGTAGTTTCCCGCCGCCGCAGACACCCGGTTGGCCCGGGGCCGGTTGGGGTCGTGGGTGATGATGTTGATGGCGCCCCCCAGCATCGAGCCCCACTCCGACCCCGACGGGCCGTACAGAACCTCGATGCGGGAGATGGCGTCGGCCGGAATCTGCCCGGCGATGCCGGTGTGGTTGGAGAGGTCGGAGATCGGAATCCCGTTGACCATCACCAGCGTCTCCCGCTCCGAGGCGCCGTTGACCGCGGGGAAGCCCATGTTCACCGGCGAGGGGAGGGCGTCGACGTTGACCCCGACGGCGTGGTTGATGATGTCGGCGGCGTTGTTGGCCGGGAGGGCGGCGATCTCCTCTTCGGTGATGACGGTGGTCCGGTCGGTGGTGTCGGTCATCGACTCCTCCCAGCGGGAGGCCGAGATCACCGTCTCCGGCATCAGGATGGAGACGTCGTCGGACGATTCGGCCCACGCCGGAACCGGCGCCACCGCCAGCGCGGCCATGATGAACAGGCGAAACGGATGCGTACTCATGGAAGACCCCTCCGGTATGTGAAAGCAAGAGCGGCGCACAGCGCGCAGAGCGATTTCAGAAATGTACCAAAAAACGGGATTCGGTAGGGAATAACCTACGGGCCTACCTAACTTTTCCCCGGTCCGGCGTCGAGCATCCTTTCCCCTTTGCGCCAACCCGTCGTATAATTGCGACTGCCACATCGGCGTAGCGGGCACTCACAGGCGGAAGGGGCGGGGATGGCGCTGGAAACTATCAAGGCGGCGATCCGGCCTTTCTACACGTCCAAAGTTTTCGTTCGCAACTTCTTTGCGATGCTGATCATCGCCACCGTCGCCTCCCTTTCGCTCCTTTCCATCGCCGTCTACCAGTACGAGCGGGAGGGGACCATGCAGGCCGCCCGGACCCACGATCTGGTGTCCCAGCGGATGGCCCGGGAGATGGGGCTCTTTTTCGAGCAGGCCCATATCCAGCTCAAGATCACCGCCGCGTACATCAAGGTCACCAAGCCAAACCACGGCCAATTGACCGCCGCTCTCAACAGTTTCGCCATTCAGGCGCGCCATTTCATCGACATCACCCTGTATGACGAGCGCCACCGCCCGCTCAACAGCTCCAGCGTGGAGCCGACCGCCATGACCTCCCTCCGGGAAGAAGCGATCAGCGCCGCCGTCGACCGGGGGCAGGCATGGGTGTCCCCGGTCACGCTCGACGAAGGGCTGGTGCCGGTTCTCTACATGAGCGTTCCGCTGGAGCGGCTCAGCACCCCCTTTGCGGGGCTCACCGCATCGTTGAGCCTCAGGCAACTCTGGTGGTGGCTCGACCAGATCAACGCCGCCTCCGACACTCTTCTCTCGGTGGTCCGGGACCGGGACGGGATCGTGATCGCCGACCTGAGAAGACACCTGATCGGCAAAGAGCATCCCGAGTGGAAATACCGGGTCGTGGGGAAAACCATCCTGAGCCCCGATGAAAGCTCCTATCTTTCCTACCATGCGGTCCCGCAGATCGGCGTGGTGCTGGTCACCACCTCCCCCCGGGGGAGCGTCACCAGCAAACTGTACGAAATCCGGTATCAGCTCTTCCTCGCCGGGATGGCCCTTCTTGCGACCGCCGGCGGGATCGCCTTCTTCTTCGCCTGGAGCAACTTCCGCCCGGTGCAGGCCCTGATCACCACCATGGAGAGCTATGCCAAAGGGGACTCCACCGTCCGCGCGCCGGCGTTGCGGGGAGAGTACGGAAGGCTGGGCGACGCGTTCAACACAATGGCCGACGAGATCAATCAACACAAGGAGACCCTTGTCCGGCAGGAGAGCCTGGTGTTCGTCGGGAAGCTCGCCTCCAGTCTGGCCCACGACATGCGCCACGGGCTCCATGTGATCCAGAACATCGTCTACCTCATCACCGATGTCGACCCGGAATACCGGCAGATGCTCAAAGACGCCGTGGCCGACCTGACCCGCAAGATCGAAGACCTGCTGGAGTTCGCCCGGTCGGGGACCATGTTCATGGACGACGCCTATGTGGAGTTGATCGTCGAGGAGACCCTCGATTCGATCCGCTACGCCGAGATCGCAAAAAAGGTCGACCTGAAAGTGGAGAACCGGATCGCCCGGGAGATGATCCGGCTCGACCGGGTAAAAATCGTCTCGTCGTTGGGGAATATCATGCGCAACGCCGTCGAAGCCGGGGCGAAACAGGTGGTCATGACCATGGAAGAGGTCGGGAACCGGGTCCACTTCACCATCCGGGACGACGGCCCCGGCGTTCCCGCAGACATCCTGGATCAGATATTTGTTCCCTTCTTTTCGAGCAAGAAAAAAGGGTTCGGCGTCGGCCTCTCCATCGCCCGTCTCATCGCCCGCAACCACGGGGGAGACGTGGAGCTGTTGCGGACCGGCGCCACCGGGACGCAGTTTCTCCTCTGGTTGCCGCTGGTCGCGGCGCAAGGGGAAGAGAGGCGTGCGATCCCGGCGCCCCCGACGCCCGAATCCGAGACCATCGGCAAAGCGAAAGACTGATCGGACATGAGAAACGTCATCCGCCGACTTGTGGGAGGGGCGCTTGTTGCGCTCTTTTCTCTCACCCCCGCCTGCACCCAACAACCCGCCGCGCCTGTCGTTCAAAAACCGGAGAAGAAGATTCTGCGAGTGGGGATGGTGCGGTCCGCGATCCGGCAACAATCGGTTGAGGTTGTCAAGGACGGCATCAAGCGCCTGATTCCAGCCGGAGTCGGCTTTACGGCGGTGTTCAGTACCTTGTTGCTGAAACAGAGAGCCAAATCGCTTGCCGGGCTTCCTGAAGTCCCCGCCCATTATCTGCCCGGCGACCCCTTCGAGTCATTTGAGATCAGTGAAGACGAAAGAGAGATTATCTTCACTCTCAAGGAAGGAGCGCTATTTAGTGATGGAACGCCGGTCACTCCCGCTGACATCAAACGTTCGTTCGACGAAATGGCAGAACATGTGGGGTTCTATAGAACCTATTATGAAAAGGTAGAAGTGGCCATTATTGATAAGCGCCGGGTCAAGTTGCTCGCCAATGGTCCGCATAAGCTCATGGGAGATACGACTGAATCGGTAGTCATATATAAGGATGGCGCTACGAGCAAAGCTGTTGAGGGAAATATGTGTGGTTTTCCCTCCTCTGTGGGGACTGGGCCGTATCGTTTTCTCGAGTGTCAGGGAAGTAAAACAATAGTGTTAACACGGAACGAGCATTATCGACCGACCCCCTATTTCAGTGAAGTGCATATCGATCTGTATGAAAGCCGTGCGGCGGTAGGGGTCGCGTTGATGCGGGGCGATGTCGACATTATCTATCCTGCGGAGCAGTATGAGTACGCCTCCCTTGTGCTTCCTCCCGCTCTCGTGCGCAAACGATTTCTCGATCCATGCAGTGTGGTTCTCGACTTTAACAAGAACCATCCGCTCTATGGCGACCGGAGAGTCCGGCAAGGGATCTCGCTGCTGATCAATCGGCGCTCCCTTATGGCTTCCTTGCCGCGCGAAGCGGTGGAATCAGGGGGAGGAATTTCCCTCTTTTGGTGGCTCTATGCGCCGGAGGAGAGGGATGCGCTGATTGACGCCTCTTTCAATCCGGAAAAGGGATACCAGCTTCTGGCCGAAGCCGGTTGGCGTCTGCGGGAGGGAGTCCTGGAAAAGGGGGGACGCCCCTTTTCTCTGGTGATCGAAGCCGGTTTTGACGTCAGGAGAGCTATTGAAATCCTTCGAATGGTGGCTTCGCAACTGACTGACGCCGGATTCGTCGTGGACTTAGTCTACGATGACTACGCTATCCCCAATTCGCGAAGACATGTTCCCTACCAGCCTGGTGACAGTGGCGTTGCTGCTCAAACTTATTGCGCAGCATCTCTTGAGCGATTTAGATTGCTTTTTGATCACTTGTTACCGGGCGACATGGGCAAAAAATATTACGCCGCGTATCAATCGTGCGCAAGAGAGGACCATCAATGCAGGTCGAGAGTTATAAGGAATATGGCGGTTGGCATAAACGAAGAAGCCTGGGTCGTAACGCTGACCAACCAGGTATCTGACGTGATCTATAACAGCCAAGAGCTGGGAGTTGCCGCCGATGCCTATCTTCAGAACCCTTGGGGGGGGGAGTTCCTTTATCGATATCCCGCCCCCCATGGGCGGACGGTCGTAGGGCCGTAAGTAGCTGGGGTTCCAAGCGCCCCGTTAGCGGGGGCTCGGCCCCCCGGTGGGGCAACAGGCCACGGAGGCCGCTTGGCTGAGGAAGAGGGACTTCTTGGCTTTCTTCACCGGTTTCTTCATCGTCGTTCTCCTTTTGGAAAGTAAGAGGTTGGCGTTATTGCCTGCCCCTGTGTAACGCACGCGAATCGCTTAACGAAAGCTCGGTCCACCCGTCGGGCAACAGGCCAGGATCATCTCGGCGTCGGGGAAGAGGACGCCACGGGTGCGGGCGGTCCGGATGGCGGATTTCTTGGCGGACGATTTCTGTTTCTTGTTCATCTTGTTCTCCATGTCGAAAGTATAGTGAATGCTTCTTTCACGTGTCAATGCGGAAGGAAGCGATGGGAAACGGGGTCGTGGAATTGCGCCGGGCGATGCCCCTGCCGGTCAATTCCTGAAATGCAATTCTCCCATACTAATCCATTGTTGGGAGAAACGGGGGAGAAAATAACATCGTACCGACAAAATACCGTGCGGCCCCGCTTTTTCCGGGCGCATACCGCCTTGTCCCCTGCTATGATAGTGTCCTCTTTGGTCTTTGTCTGAAACAGGTAGTCCCTGTCCACCAACTGCGAGTATCCCGATGAACGATCTTGTTCCCGCCCCGTGGAATGTCTACGAAACCGACCCGACCGACCGGAAGTATATGCTGGTATTCAACGGCTATACCCGGACGACCCACCGGTTCCCGAAGGCGAAGGTGGGCTCTCCGTTCGGCTCGAAGGCGGACGAGAAGTGGACCCGGTTCCTGTCGGCGGAAAAGC
>JADGCD010000075.1 GCA_015229165.1 Nitrospinota bacterium
GCCGGTCGGCCACGTCCACGGCGGTCATGTAGCCCTTCTCGGCCCGCGCCGCCAGTTTGCCCGTGTCCACTTTCACCACGGCCATCATGTCGGCGGCGAGTTCCAGCATGGTCTCGACCTGACGGGCGGCGTCGAAGACCGGCTCCTTGTCCTCCTGCAAATCCTTGTTATAGGCCAACGGCAGCCCTTTCAAGGTGGTCAGCATCGACATCAGGGCGCCGTAGAGCCGACCGCTTTTCCCCCGGAACAGCTCGGGGACGTCGGGGTTTTTCTTCTGCGGCATGATGGAACTGCCGGTGCAGAAGGCGTCGGGCAGCTCCATGACGGCGAACTCGGCGGTGGTGAAGAGGATCAGCTCCTCGGCCAGACGCGACAGGTGCGTCCCGACCAGCGCGAGGCAGAAGAGGAACTCGGCGGCGAAGTCCCGGTCGGAGACGGCGTCGAGGCTGTTGGTGGTGATGGCGGCGAATCCCAGCTCTTTGGCCACCCCGGCCCGGTCGATGGGGAAGTTGGTCCCGGCCAGCGCCGCCGAACCCAGCGGCATGACGTTAACCCGCTTGCGGGCGTCGGCCAGCCGGGCGGCGTCGCGGCCGAACATGTCGTAGTAGGCGAGGAACCAGTGGGCCAGCCGGATCGGCTGGGCCGGTTGCAGGTGGGTATAGGATGGGGCGAGGGTGTCCAGATGTTCGGCGGCCCGGTCGGCCATGACCCCCTGCACGCGGCGCAGCGACCCGGCGATCCGGTCGACGGCGTCCCGGGTCCAGAGGCGAAAGGCGGTGGCCACCTGATCGTTGCGGGAACGGCCGGTGTGGAGCTTCCCGGCGACGGGGCCAAGGTTTTCGGTGAGACGCCCTTCGACGAACATGTGGACGTCTTCGTGGGCGGCGGTGGGGATGACGGCGCCATCCCGTATCTCCGCCTCGACCCGGAGCAGGCCTTTGACAATCGCGTCGGCTTCCCTTTTGGGGATGATCCCCTGGCGCCCCAGCATCCGGGCGTGGGCCACGGAGCCTTTGATGTCGTGGGCGTAGAGGCGGATGTCGAAGCCGATGCTGGCGTTGAAGGCTTCGACCAACGGATGGGTCGGCTCGGTGAACCGGCCCGACCACAGTTTCTTCTGGCTCATGGGCTCCTGTAGTATGCTCGTTCGTGACGGCGCCGCTGGCGGCCCTTTACTATAGCATCCTCCCTCTCCCGAACGACGAAAGCAGCGATGTCCCTTCCCCAGCTTCCCCTTCGCGCCGGGCGCGAGAAATCCCTCTCCGCCGGTCATCCGTGGCTCTTCTCGGGGGCCTTCGCCAAGCCGGTTCCCTCCGCGCTCCACGGCGCCGCGGTGGCGGTGACCGACGGCGACGGGACGATCCGCGCCACCGGCTCGGCCTCGGCCAAAGGCTCCATCGCGGTGCGCATTTTCGCCCGGGGGGAGGCGACGCTGGACCAGGCGTTCATCGCGGCGCGTCTCTTCGAGGCGCGAGGGCGGCGTATCCTCGCCGGGCTCGTCCCCGGCCCCGACGCGGGCTACCGGCTCTGTTTCGGCGAGGCCGACGGCCTGCCGGGGCTGATCGTCGACGTCTACGCCGACGTGGCGGTGTTCCAGTCGGCGACGACCTTCTTCGACCTCCGCCGGGAGCTGGTGGTCGGCGCGCTGCGGGATCTTCTTGGCCCCCGCGCCATCGTCGAAAAAAGCTCCTCCCCCTCCCGCAAGGAAGAGGGGCTCTCCCCCCTCCCCCCGGCCCTGCGCCACGGGGCCGATCCGGGGCTGGTCCCGTTCGTCGAAAACGGCGTCACCTACGTCGCCGACCCGATGAAGGGGCAAAAGACCGGCTTCTTTCTCGACCAGCGCCCCTTGCGGGAGCTGGTGCGCCGCTATGCCAAGGGACGCAGCGTCCTGAACGTCTTCTCCTACTCGGGCGCCCTCGGGGCGGCGGCCATGGCAGGGGGGGCGACGGGGGTGACCAACGTCGACGCCTCGGCGGAGGCGCTTCACCTGTGCGAGGTTACCGCGCAGAAGAACGTTATCGAAGCTACCCGGTTCCTGACGGTCAAGCAGGACGCCTTCACGTTTCTCGGCGCGCCGGGGGAGGCGTTTAACATGGTGATCGTCGACCCGCCGGCTCTGATAAAATCGAAGAAGGAGACCGATGCGGGGAAGAAGGGATACCACTTCCTGAACCGGGCGGCGCTGCGCCGGGTGGCGGAAGGGGGTGTGTTCGTCACCTCCAGCTGCTCGCAACATCTCTCGCGGGACGAGTTCATGGCGATCCTGGCCCGGGCGTCGCTGCAGGCGGGGAAACGGCTCCACTATCTCGGTGAAGCGCCCCAGCCCGCCGATCACCCGGCGCCCCCCTGGTTCCCCGAAGGGGGCTACCTGAAAGGGTTCGTCTATCTCGTCACCGGCGAGGCGGCTTCAACCCTCCATCCCGAAGAGGACTGACGTGAGCCTGAAAATCCGATTCCACGGCGCCGCCCGCGAGGTGACCGGCTCCTGCACGCAGGTGACCTGCGGCCCCGAGTCGATCCTGATCGACTGCGGCATGTTCCAGGGGAGGAAAGAGACCTGGGAGAAGAACTACGAGCCGTTCGGGTTCGACGCATCGACCATCTCCCACGTCATCCTGACCCACGCCCACGCCGACCATTCAGGGCGGCTGCCGCTACTGGTCAAGAAGGGCTACGCGGGCGCTATCCACGCCCACCACGCCACCGTGGATCTGGCGGAAATCATCCTGCTGGACTCGGCGCACATCCACGAGACGGAAGCCGGGTGGCGGACGAAGAAAAACGTCCGCCGGGGCGACCCGAAGGTGACCCCCCTCTACACCACCCCCGACGCCGAGGCGACCTTGCCCCATTTCGCCCGCGTGAACTACCACACTCCGGTCCGGCTGTCGGAGCGGTTCAGCTTCACCCTGCTCGACGCGGGGCACATTCTCGGCTCCTCCATCGTGCTGCTGGACGTGACGCTGGAAAACGGCGACAGCCGCCGCATCGTTTTCTCCGGCGATCTGGGGCGGCTCGGCCAGCCGTTGATCCACGATCCCCACACCGTGGCGTGGGGGGACTATCTGGTGGTCGAGTCGACCTACGGCGACCGGCGGCACAAGGACATCGCCTCCACCAAGGACGAGCTGGCGGCCATTCTTCAGGAAGCCTCTGCGGAGAACGGCAACGTCATCATCCCCAGCTTCGCCGTGGGGAGGAGCCAGGAGATCGCTTACTACTTCCGCGAGCTGTACGAGGAGGGGCGCGTCCCCCACCCCTACGAGACGATCCATCTGGACAGCCCCATGGCGGTGCGCGCCACCGAGGTCTACGACAAGGCGGCGCGCGAGTGCTACGACGACGAGACGCTTGCGCGGATGGGGATCAGCGGCCACGCGGTTCTCTTCCCGCACCTTCGGTTCGTTGAGACGGTGGACGAGTCGATCCTGCTGAACATGACCACCGAGGGGCAGGTGGTCCTGTCGGCCTCCGGCATGTGCGACGCGGGACGGGTCCTCCATCACCTGCGGCACAACCTCGGCAACCCGAAGAGCCACATCGTCATCGTCGGCTATCAGGCCGAGGGGACCAAGGGGCGCAAGATCGTCGAGGGGCAGAAGGTCATCAAGATCATGGGAGAGCCGATCGAGGTGAAGGCCCATATCCACACCGTCAACGCGCTCTCCGCCCACGCCGACGGGGAGGAGACGATCAACTGGGCGTCGACCATCACCCCGGCGCCCCGCCTGACCATGGTGGTCCACGGCGAACCGGAGCAGGCGGAAGGGTTGAAGCGCAAGCTGACCGAACGGCTCGGCTTCAAATCGACCATCCCCACGGCGGGGGAGGAGATTTTTCTGGACTGAAGGGGCGACGATGAGGGCGCCGTCATCGCGGTCGACCGTAGCTTTTACGTTACTTTAACACTTGGCGTTCTGTAATCTATAGGTTACTCTATAGCCATGAAGCAGGTCATCCACTTCACGACCGATGGTCGAGCCCTTCGGCAAATGGTTCGGCAAGCTTAAAGACGTGAAGGCCATGGCCGCCATTGTTCGGCGGCTTCGCAAGATTGAGCGGGAAGGATATTTCGGTGATCACGCCCCCATCAAAGGGGCCGACGATCTCTACGAGCTTCGCATCTTTGTCGGTCCCGGCTACCGCGTCTACTACGGACTCGACGGCGACCGGATCGTCGTGATCCTCGGCGGAAGCGACAAGGGGAGACAAGCCGACGCCATCGCCTAGGCGAAAGCCCACTGGAAAGAATACCGGAGCCGGTAGCAAAGAAGGAAACGGCCCATGACAAAATACAGAACCCACGAAAGCTTCTTGAAAGAGCGCCTTCAAGACCCTGCCTTTGCCGCCGCTTATCTGGAAGAATGCGTCGAAAATGGCGACCAGAGCGATTTCCTCGATGCGTTGCGCCTCATTGCGCAAGCCCGACCGGGGGGATTGGCCCGCGTGGCCGAAGAAGCCGGGGTGAAGCGGGAGTCGTTGCAGCGCTCCCTCTCCCCGAAGGGGAACCCGACGCTGAAAACCGTGCTAACCGTCTTCAACGCCGCAGGTCTCCAACTCACCGCCAAAGCGATCCCCCACCGTGCGGCGTCGGCGAAGAAGAGGAGGATCGCCCCGAAGGGAAACAAAGGGGCGACGGGCAAGAGCTGATTACCGCAACTCCCCCCTCACCTCCCGCGTCTCCGGCGGCAGGCAGAGGTCGGCGCCGCAGGCTTGGAAGGTGACGGTTCCTTTCCACACGGCGGGGGCGTCCACCGCCAGCGTCCCTTCCAGCGGGATCGTCACGCTCCCTTCGTAGACCGGCATCCGCTCGTTCTCGATGGTGACGAACGTGAAGGGGGGCCACAAAACCTGCCAGCTATCAACCGTTCCCGCCTGCTGCGTTACCGACACCGGGACGAATTCATCAGGCGCGCCGTGGGCGTAGAGATGCCACCCTTTCGGGATGGTCAGGGTCAGCCGCCCGGTGACGGGGCGCCCTTTCCCTTCCACCGGGTCGAAGGCGACGGCGACGCCGATGGTCGACAGTCCGGTCGTCGGATGGACCTCCCCCCCGTGGGCGAAGGCAAACCCGGTCATCATCGCCGTAACGAGCAGGCCGAAAAGCGTTACCGAGCACCCCCGGTAGTTGTTTTGGTTTCCGTTCCGGGGGTATTTTGCAGGCGCCGGTAGGAGACGAGGCGCCAAGGAGCGCAAACCACCTTCACCTGTCCATACCTGCGCGGCGAAGACGCGCCAGATTGGTAACGCTGGGACGAAATCACCCGAAAGGGTGCGACACCCCGGCGGCAACGCAGGTAGCTTTTCCATCACATCCCCGCTTTCGAGCGGGCCTCGTCCATCAGCGCTGGGGTGATCTCGCTCGCCCCCCGCTCGCGGGCGTATTCCTCCATCATCCCCTTCACCATATGCCGCACGAAGATCGGCACTTTTTTCAGTTTTTCTTCCGCTTCGGCGGTCCACGACAAATCGGTCATTTCATCCTCCAATACAGGTCATCGAGGGGCGCGTCCGGTCGTGCGGATCGCCGGGCAGGGTCCGGACGGCGTTCTTTACGGCCAACGCGGCGGTGATGGAGTCGGCGATGGTCCGTGGGTCGGCGCCGCCGCGCAGCGACGCCGCAAGGTCGAGGTCTTCCTTGCCGAAAAGGCAGGTCATCAGTTTTCCCGACGAAGTGAGCCGCAGCCGGTTGCAGTCGTCGCAGAAGTGGCGCGACACGGCGGCGATGAACCCCACCTCGCCTGCGGCGCCCGGCAGGCGGTAGACCTTGGCCGGGCCTCCCCACTGCTGCGGCGTGGCGGGGGTCAACTCGCCGATCTCCTCCACGGCGGCGCGGACGGCGTCGATGTTCATGAACCGCGCCTCGCTCCAGACCGAAGGGGTGGCCGGCATGAACTCGATAAAGCGCACCTGCACCGGCAGGGAGAGGCTCATCCGGGCGAAGGCGGCGATCTCGTCGTCGTTGACCCCTTTCATGACCACCACGTTCACCTTCACCCGCTCGAACCGGGCGGCCAGCGCGGCGCGGATGCCGTCGAGAGTCTGGGTGAGCGTATCGAGCCCGGTGATGGCGGCGTACCGGTCGGGACGGAGGCTGTCGAGGCTGATGTTGAGGGTGTCGATACCGGCCTCTTTCAACTCGGCGGCCATCCGGGGGAGGCGGACGCCGTTGGTGGTCAGCGCGATCTGCTCCACGCCGGGAACCCGTCCCAACGCCCGGACAAAGCCGAGTATCCCCTTCCTGACCAACGGCTCCCCGCCGGTCAGACGGATCTTGCGGACCCCCATCCGGGCGAATATTTCGGCCAGCGTCAGGAACTCGGAGAACTTGAGCATGTCGCACCCTTCGGCCCGCTCGGCGCCCCCCGTCGGCATGCAATAGGCGCACTTCATGTCGCACCGGTCGGTGACCGACATCCGGAGGTATTCCACCCCCCGTCCCGCGCCGTCAACCAGCCGGGGCCAAGGGTGTTCGTCTCGCACGCTCATCTTTTCATTCTAACCCGACCGGCGCGAAACCGTGTGGTACGCTGTGCCGATTCAACGATGGAGCCTCCATGACCGACACCCCCTGGTATCGCCCCTTCTTCACCGGGCTGGCGCTCGACTTTTGGCGGGGGCTGGACGACCCGGCCGCCACCGCCCGGGAGGTCCGGTTCCTGATCGACGAGCTGGCGCCCCCTCCCGGCGGGCGGCTTCTCGACCTGCCGTGCGGCTACGGCCGCCACGCGGTGGCCTTGGCGGAAGCCGGTTTTCACGTCGTCGGCGTCGATCTGGCCGAACCGTTCATCCGCGAAGGGAAACGGCGGGGGGAACTGTCGAAAGTGAGCGGACGTCTGCACCTGACCGTGGGGGACATGGCCGACCTGCCGGTGGAAGGCCCCTTCGACGGGGCGTTCTGCATGGGAAACAGTTTTAGTTACCTGCCGCCGTCGCGGCAGAGCCGGTTTGTGAAGGGAATCGCGGATCTGCTGAACCCGGGCGCCCGACTGGTGGTGGAGACCGGCATGGTCTGCGAGTCGATCCTGCCGCTGCTGACCGAGCGCCCCTGGATGGCGTCGGGAGATGTTCGGCTGATGATGACCAACCGGTACGACGCGCCCCAAGGACGGCTGGAAACGGAGTGGACCTTCGTCCGCGGGAGGGAAGAGGAGGTCCGCCACTCGACCCACTGGGTCGTCTCGGCGGCGGAGGCGATCCGGGAGTTGGCCGGGGCGGGGCTGACCGTCACCGGGGTCTACGGCGGACTCGACCGGAGCCCCTACCGGGTGGCCGCGCCCTACCTCTACCTGACGGCGGTCAAGGAAGGATAACGGGGTCGCCACCCTTCACCGTGCGGCCAATGCGCCCTTCGCCATGCGGCCACCCCCTCCCCTTCACCTGTCGAGAACGAGGCGGCGAAGACGCCGGACGCTTGTTCGCAACGTGTGGAAGAAAGCAGGCGCAAGCTTGTCAGGCGCTTTTGCGCATTGGCTCTTCGTGATGGGCCGACAGACACCGTTCGCACTGGTGTTCGGTCTCCCGACCGCACATCATGCACGAGACCGAACCCCGGTACTCCCGCATGATCCCGCCGCAGTGGCGGCAGGTGTTCTCCGGCGTCATGAACCGCTTCGTTTCGTTCACTTTCATGGCTCGCCTCCGTTGCCCTGGTTTCCCTGTCCGAAGCTGTAGCAATTTCAGAGCCAGCGAAGCGAACGCTCCCAGCTTTTTTTATCGATATGATTTAATTATGCTTGCAACGCACCCCCCTCCCCGCCTCTTCGTTTGGCGTTCACAATAAGATACATGCCGCACGCCAATTTGTAGGCGCCTTCTCCCGAAAGCGACGATTTTTGCCTATGCTATACTCCAAAGATGAACATGCCGCAGCAAGACGGGGGCGATCCCCGACTCCTCCCCATCGTCATATGGCCCGACCCGGTCCTGACCGTCAAGGCCGCGCCGGTGGAGACCATCGACGACAAGGTGCGCGATCTCTCTGAAAAGATGATCTATACCCTCTCCGTGACCAGCAACGGCGTCGGCCTTGCCGCTCCGCAGGTGGGGGTGTCGTTGCGAATGGCCGCGTTCGACCCCTCCTACGACCCGGATGACATCGAAGGGCTCGCCGATCCCGATGCCCTCTTCATGGCCATCAACCCGGAGATCGTCGAAGAGGAGGGGAGCTATCTCGACGAGGAGGGGTGCCTCTCGTTGCCCGACCTCTTCTACCCGGTGGAGCGGCCCGAGCGGGTGACCATGCGCTATATCACGCTCGACGGCGAGCCCCGGACGCTGGTCGCTCACGACTTCATGGCCAAGCTGATCTGCCACGAGATTGACCACCTCGACGGCATCCTGCTGTGGGACCGGCTCTCCCGGTTCAAGCGGGAATGGCTGAAGGGGAAGTTCAAGAAGATGCGCCGGAGATAGGCCGGTGAGCCAGCCTCCCCCGTTGCGGGTGGTCTTCATAGGGACGCCGGAATTCGCCGTCCCGACCCTTGCGGCGCTGGCCGACGACCCCCGGTTCGCCGTCACCCTCGTCGTCACCCAGCCCGACCGTCCCAAAGGCCGGGGGAAGAGGCTCCTCCCCTCCCCGGTGAAAGAGGCGGCGCTGGCCCGGGGCATCCCGGTTATTCAGCCGGAGAAGGCCCGCGCCCCGGAGGCCATCGAAGCCATCGCCGCCCACACCCCCGATTATCTGGTAGTGGTGGCTTACGGGCAGATCCTCCCCCCCGCGTTGCTGGCGGTTCCGCGCCTCCTGCCGGTGAACCTGCACGCATCGCTGCTCCCCCGGTGGCGAGGGGCGGCGCCGATCCACCGGGCCTTTCTGGCGGGGGACAAAGAGACCGGCGTCTGCGCCATGGTCATGGCCGAGGGACTCGACACCGGCGACGTCTTGCAATGCGCCGCCACCCCCATCGGCGACGACGACACCGTGGGGCGGCTCCACGACCGTCTGGCGGGGATTGGCGCCCCCTTGATGATCGAAGCGTTGCTCGGCTACGCCGCCGGAACCGTCGCCCGCCATCCGCAACCGGCCGAA
>JADGCD010000076.1 GCA_015229165.1 Nitrospinota bacterium
TCCTCCACCCGGGCCGTCCCGGCCACCAGTTTGTGGATGCGTATCAGGTAGACCCACGCCCCCCCCCCGGCGGTGGAGACCGGCATCCGGGGAAGCTTCGTCAGGTCGGTGTATCCCATCCGTTTCCCCACCTCGGGGGAGACGATGGTGAAAGTGGCGCCGGTGTCGAGCAGCAGCCGGGCGGTGACGCCGGTGTCGAGGACGGCATCGACGAAATAGGAGTAACCGTGGGGGACCAGCGGGGCCTCGTAGACGAGAGGCGAGGATGTGGCGCCGGGCGCCACCGGATAGGCAGCCGTGTCGGCTACGGGCGATTCGTCCCGCTCCGGGGGGCCCGTCATCGGGGTGATGGTGTCGCGTCGGGGGGCGGGGACGCTGGTCGGCTCGTCGGTGTAGTGGGGGCGGCCCAGCTCGTCGGTCCACCGGACCGTCTCCCCCCACGCGGCGGTCGCCGCCGCCATCACCGCCACCGCCGCCGTCAATACGACCGTTCGCATCGTCCCCTCAGGTCAGCGGTTTGAGTTTGTCCTGCCATCCGGCAAGACCGGTGGCCACATCCCCCTTCCATGCGGGCCAACCGCCGGAGAGGACGGCGACATGGGCGAACCCTTCGCCCGCCATGTAAAACCCGGTTTCGGAAGCCTCCACCCCCCCTCCGTCCACCAGCGTGATCCGCCACTCCCGGTCGAGTCGGTGGAGGTTCCGGTAGACCACTTTCGCCGCCAGACAGTTCGAACCGGGGATATGCCCCTCGCCGAAATCCTTCGGAATGCGGAGGTCGAGGAGCAACATCGGCTCGTTCCGTTCGAGGGCTGCCGCCAGTTCGTCGGCCTTGATGACGGCGTACCCGGCGTCGTGGTGGACCACCAGCGACGGGTCGGCGGTCAGGGTGTCGGCCAGATATTGCAGCCGGTCGGGGCCAAGGTACCCCTCTCCGCGGAAGGTCAGGAACGGGACGCCGACGACCCCCTCCTCCCGGGCCAGCCGCTCGGCCCGGTCGATGGCCGGTTCGTACCGGTCGGTGGTCATCGCCTCGCGCAAGGCGTCTTCGTTCATTTCGAGAAACTTCAGGCCGTCCACGAGGTCGTCGACCGAAGCCAGATTCTTTTTCGACACCCATCGGAGGGCGAAGAGAAGATTCAGGCACTTCACCCCCAGCATCTGCTCCTGCGCGAAGAAAGTCGCGCGAACGGCCATCCGGCTGTCCATGGGAGTGTCGTCGAAGAGGAGTTGGCGCCCCGCCTTCCGGGCGAAGCGCAGCGCGTCGGTCCGGACGTAGCGGCGTACCGCATCGTCGGGGGCGAACATCCCGGCGGCGTCGTAGCCGGGCAGGGGGAGCCACTCGATGTCGATCTTGAAGTCGTGGCCGAGCTGTTTGACGGCGGGGGCCATCAGGAACGAGTAGGGGTCGTTGAAGGAGAAATAGAAGCGGACTTTTTCCTTCCGGGCGGGGGTGTCCATGGGGGCCTTTCGTTACGACGGGTCGGGGGGCGACGGGGGCGCCGCCGCCGGAGGGTCGGTGGGGGGGGGGGAGAGGGCCAGCAACGTCCCTCCGGTGACCGCCACCGGCAGCAGGAGGAAGTTGAGCAACGGAATCGGCAGCGTGGCGGCCACGCCGAGGCCGAATCCGAAGCAGACCCAGAAGTTGCTCCGCAGGTAGGCCCGTTTCTGGGCGAAGGTATAGCCGCGCCGGTCGAGGGGATAGCCGGTGAACTCGAAGGCCATCACCGCCGAGAGAAACAGCGGCGTCCCGACCAGAAAGATCGCCTGCCCCACCACCGGCACGAAATTGGCCACGAAGAGGGAGATCTGGATGATGAGGATCACCGCCATCTTGCGCCCCTCGCTGGCGATGGTGTAGCGGGCAAGTTGCCACAGGGTGAACCGGGCCTCCACCACCTTTCCGGTGACGATCCGCTCCACCGCCGCCGACAGCAGGTCGTTGAAGGGGGCCGCCACGATCAGCCCCGCCAGCGCGAAACCGAAGAAGAGAACCCCGAACATCCCCACGGCGATGACCGCCCCCACCAGCCAGTAGGCGATGTCCCAGTACCAGGCCAGATCTTCCCCCTGCGGCAGGTAGCCGGTGACCCACTCCCAGAGGCCGTTGACCATCAGGTAGATCCCGGCGGCGAAGATGAGGGTGTTGATGGCGAAGGGGAGGAACGCCAGCCGGAGAACCGACGTATGGCGGAAGACGATGCCAAAGGCGGCCAACAGGTAGCCGAACCCCTGTCGCATCTGTCTGCTTTGGGCGAGTGGCATGTTCGTCTCAATAGATGGTCAGAGCCCGATTGTACCACCGGGCGGAGGCGGGTCTCCCCCGGTCAGGCGACGGGGGCGCTTCTGAACAGGCGTGCGCCTGCCCTCTCCCCTCACCCACTGCGCGATAGCCGCCCTCTTCGCGGGCTTGGCCCTCTTCGGTCAAGCGACGGGGGCGCTTCTGAACATGAAATAAGCGGCGCCGACGAGACAAAGGCTGGCCCATAGGTAGTCGAGGGGGAGCTTTTCTTTCATGTAGACCACGGCGAACCCGGCGAAGATCACCATCGCCACCACTTCCTGAATCACCTTTAGTTGCGGCAGGGTGAAGTGGACGCTTCCCATCCGGTTGGCGGGAACCTGCAACGAATATTCGAAGAAGGCGATCCCCCAACTCACGAGAATGGCAAGGAGGATCGGCGCCCCTTTCATGTCTTTCAGATGCCCGTACCAGGCGTAGGTCATGAAAAGGTTCGACACCGCCAGCATCAGGATCGGCGTATAGGCCATGACTCACTCCGAAGGTGAACGCTCATTTTACTCCGTCAGGGGCGTAGCGGCCAGCCGGTGGCCGCCTCGAACGCCCCTTCCCCCGGATGTTGAATCGCAAGGAAGAGGGTCGTCATGTCGGGGGTAAAGGCGGGCCCGGTGATCTCCGCGCCCGGGGGGGCAGTGACGATCCGTTTCACCGCCCGGGCGGCGCCGGTGGCGTCGTCGATCTCCAACAGATAGAAAGCGTCGGCGGCGACCCCCCCGGTGACTCCCGGCTGCCCGTCGGTGGCGAACCAGAGCGAACCGTCGGTTCCGACGACAAGGTTGTCGGGGCGGGCGAACCCCCCATCGGCGAACAGCCGCTCGCTTCCGGCGGCCACTTCATAGAAGATGAAACTCTCCCCCGGCCGCTCTTCGAAGGCCCATATCCGCCCCGCCCGGTCCCCCCGGTCGTCGTGGCCGGTGTAAGCGATATAGAGGGCGGCGCGCCCCGGATGCCATTCCACCTCCTCGGGGCGGTTCTGGCCGAAGATTCCCAGCCGCTCCTCGTTGGCGAAAAGGTCGGCCAGATGGTCGACGGCCACCGGAACCCATCTCCCGACGAACCCCTCCCCCCGCGTCGGCGCGCGACCGGTGGCGGTCATGGTGTGGCCGTCGGGGGCGACCCCCGTCAGCGCCGAGACGAAGAGCGTCCCGGCGGTCAGGAGCTTGCGTTTCTCGGCCCGGCTGGCGCCCTGCCGCCACGGTTTGGCCGAGACGAACTTGTGGACCCGTCCGCCGGAGCGGTCGTCGGCGAAGTAGACCGTCAGCGGCCCCCCTTCGACCGGTCTGCCGTCGGCGCCCACCGCGAAAGAAAAATTCTCCCACCGGGCCCGGCCAAGAGCCGAATGTTTCGCATGCCCCTTGCCGCTCTTCGGGTCGTAGACCAGCCCCGGATCGGCGCCGGGGTCGATTTCGGCGGCCCAGCCGTAGTAGTCGGGGTCGTGGGAGGGGCCTTTCCCGGCGATGTCGAGCCCCCTCCCCTTCTTTCCGTAGAAGGCTTCGACGTTCTCCTCCCCCAGCAGAACCGTCCCCCAGGGGGTGACGCCGCCGGAGCAATCGGCGATGGTCCCGGCCACCACCCCTTTGGGCAGCGGGCGTCCGGCGTCGTCATGGTCCTTCACCTGCCCGGCGTAGGGGCCGGTCATCAGGAGACGGGTGGTCGACGAAGCGGGGTAGCGGCGGGCATTGGCGTCGGTCGGATCGACACGCCAACCGTCGCCCCCCTTGACCACTCTCAGCCACGAGCCGCCGAGGCTCTCCTTGACCCCGGCCACATGGGCGGCCCGGGCTTTCGGCTGGCTCCAGCAGGGGGGAGCGCCGTCGCACGCCAGCTTCCCCCGCTCCATGAGCCATTGCGCAAGGCGCGCATGGTCGCCGGTGGGGGCCGTCCATTCCGCCGCGCGTCCGGTCGGCCCCTGGCCGGAGAGATATTCGTGGCTGACCCAGAGGTACCCCTTGGCCGCGTCGCCGAACCAGGCGAGGTAGTCGTTATTGGCGCCGAACCGTTCTCCCGCCGGGCCGACCGGCTGGAGCCACGAGACCAGCAACCCCCCGGTCAGACCGTCGGCCACCCGCACCCCGTCGGCGACGCCGGGGGAAAGCTCCCCGGCTTTCCGGGCGGCGTCGGTCAGCGGTCCCCCGTCGACCGCCCCGACGGCCACCACCGACGAGAGGGGCGCCCGCCGGTCGATCTCCGGGACCGGCCCCCGCAGCCGGTTGTCGAAGGTCCCGTCGGCCTGGGCCGCATGGGCGGCCAGCGTCACCGCCAGAACCGCAAGAATCGGTCGCATCCTGTTTCTCTTCAATGGTTGGGGGTCGGGGGCGATTATACCCCTCAACCATCCCGTCCGGTGGCGCAACATCCCCTTGTTTGCCCCGACGAGCGAAGGTGGCGTAAAGTGACGCGGTAATGTGGTTCCCCTCGCACGATGCGGAGACCGGGCCGATGACTTTGCTGGAACATCTGGGCAAGCGGATACGAGGCCGTCGGGAGGCGCGCGGCCTTAAGCAGGCTGACATCGCCCGGGCGTTGCAGGTGTCGGCGCAGGCGGTCAGCAAGTGGGAGCGGGGGGAGAACGCCCCCGACATCGCCCAGTTGGCCCCCCTGGCCCGGCTGCTGGACCTTTCGCTGGACCGGCTGCTGGGCGCCACCGACGAGGAGCGGGAGGTCTTCGAGGCGACGGTTTTCGTCTCCGGAACCAGCGGCTACGCCCTGAAGGCGCAGGCCATGCCCCCCCGGGACCTGGCCGCGTGGGTGAACGCCCTTTTCTACCGACTGACCGAAACGGCGCTCCGCTCCGACGGGGTGCCCGTGAAACAGACCGGCGACGGCCTGCTCTGCTTTTTCTCCGGCCCCCGCCACCGGGAGCGGGCTATCGAAGCGGCGCGACGCAGCGTCACCGGCGGGGAGGAGACGGTCGCCGTGGCCCTGACCACGGGGCAGATTTATCTGGGGGCGTTGGGGCATCCCGACTACGCCCGGCCCGACATCATCGGCGACCCGGTAAACGTCGCCTTCGGCCTGCTGGCGCAGGTGTCGGGGGAGGAACGCAAGATCGTGGTGGCCGACGCGGCGACCGTTGACGGGCTGTCGGAAGTGACGACCGCCGCGCCCAAAACCTATCGGCTCGGCTTCATGCCGACGCCGGTGACCGGCTATGAACTGGCCCTTTAACGTGAACAGGAGAAGACCCGTGACCACCGCCACCGCCGAAGCGACCGACTACAAAGTCGCCGACATCTCTCTGGCCGACTTCGGCCGCAAAGAGATCACCATCGCCGAGAAAGAGATGCCCGGCCTGATGGCCACCCGCGCCAAGTACGGCCCCCAGAAGCCGCTGGCCGGGGTGAGGATCATGGGGTCGCTCCACATGACCATCCAGACCGCCGTTCTCATCGAGACCCTCGTGGAACTGGGCGCCGACGTCCGCTGGTGCTCCTGCAACATCTTCTCGACGCAGGACCACGCCGCCGCCGCCATCGCCGCCGCAGGGGTTCCCGTGTTCGCCTGGAAAGGGGAGACGCTGGAAGAATATTGGTGGTGCACCGACATGGCCCTCTCGTTCCCCGGCGGCAAAGGGCCGCAGATGATCGTGGACGACGGCGGCGACGCGACCCTCTTCATCCACCGGGGCTACGCGGCGGAGAACGGGTCGGACATCCTCGACCGCCCCACCGACAACAAAGAAGTCCAGATCATCAACAAGCTGTTGAAGAAGATTCTGGCCGAGACCCCGAAACGCTGGACCAACGTCGTGCCGGAGTGGAAAGGGGTCTCCGAAGAGACCACCACCGGCGTTCACCGGCTCTATCAGATGATGGAAGCGGGCGAGCTTCTCGTCCCGGCCATCAACGTCAACGACTCGGTGACGAAGAGCAAGTTCGACAACCTCTACGGCTGCCGCGAGTCGCTCATCGACGGCATCAAACGGGCCACCGACGTGATGATCGCCGGCAAGGTCGCGGTGGTCTGCGGCTACGGCGACGTGGGCAAGGGTTGCGCGCAGGCGCTGAAAGGAATGGGCGCCACGACGCTGGTGACGGAGATCGACCCGATCTGCGCGCTGCAGGCGTCGATGGAAGGCTACCGCGTGGTGACGGTGGAGGACGCGCTGGCGGTGGCGGATATCTACGTCACGACCACGGGGAACAAGGACATCATCACCCTGGAGCATATGCAGGGGATGAAAGATCAGGCGATCGTCTGCAACATCGGCCATTTCGACAACGAAATCCAGATGGACCGGCTGGAGAAGTCGGGCGCGGCGAAGCTGAACATCAAGCCGCAGGTGGACCAGTGGACGTTCGCCTCGGGCCGCTCGATCTTCATTCTGGCGGAAGGGCGCCTCGTGAACCTTGGCTGCGCTACGGGGCATCCGTCGTTCGTGATGAGCAACTCGTTCACGAACCAGACGCTGGCCCAGATCGATCTCTGGAAGAACAAGGACTCCTATAAAGTCGGCGTCTACACGCTCTCGAAAGAACTGGACGAGGAGGTGGCCCGCTTGCACCTCGAACGGATCGGCGCGAAGCTGACGAAACTGTCGCCGGATCAGGCGGCCTACATCGGCGTGAACGTGAACGGCCCCTACAAGCCCAGCCACTACCGATACTAGCCGCCTACGCGGCGGCGCGCGGGGGGATCTACCTCTCTCATCCAAGAGTCGGCGTCTTCGCCGCCTCGGAATTGACCGATGAGAGACGGTGGTGTGACCGCTAAGCGCGATGAGTATGTCGTTACGTCAAAAGCCCCGCCCCGAAGAAGGAGGCGGGGCTTTTGAATGGAAAAGCACGCTGGCGTCACTTTCTCACAAGAAGGGGAACGCCTCTATCGAATACCGAAGCGGTGGGCAACAGGCCCGGGGCGCCCAAGCATACCCCGGGCCTGTTGCGCAAAGAAGTCGCCGTCACATTGAGGCGGCTTCATTTATAATCCCCCCATGACCACCACCCCCTCTTCCCGCTATCCCCTTGCGCTTCTCGGAGCGACGTCGCTGGTTCTCCTCTGGTCGGTGATCGGGCCGCATGACCTGTTCACCTGGTTTCTCGAATCGGTTCCGGCGATGATCGCGGTGGTCGTCCTTGTGGCGACCTACGGGCGGTTCCGTTTCTCGAACTTCGTCTATACGATCATCGCGATCCACTGCGTCATCCTGATGGTCGGAGGGCATTACACCTACGCGGAAGTCCCACTGGGCAACTGGGCGCGGGATACGTTCGGTCTCGACCGGAACTACTACGACCGGGTGGGGCATTTCTTTCAGGGCTTCTCCCCGGCGCTGGTGGCGCGGGAGATTCTCACCCGCGTCTCCCCCATTCCCCGTGGCGGCTGGATGAACTTCGTCCTCGTCTCCTTCGCTCTGGCGGTGAGCGCGTTCTACGAGCTGATCGAATGGTGGGTGGCGGTGGGAACCGGCGAAGCGGCGGAGGCGTTTCTTGGCACACAAGGGGACGTGTGGGATACGCAATGGGACATGTGCATGGCGTTGGTCGGCGTATCGGTCGCCATTCTCTTTTTCTCCCGCCTTCACGACCGCGCTATGGCCGATCATCCATAACGGATTCCCCAAGTTTTACCCACATCTCCCTTCCCCGCATGCGCTATCATCCCCCGGTGAGGGCAATCACACACTGATCGAGGGGTTCCTGTATGGAAACCGGACTCTGGTCGGGACGTGAGCCGGGGGATATCCTCTGGGTCCTCGTCTGCGGCTTTCTCGTCCTCCTGATGCAGGCGGGGTTCACCTGCCTCGAAAGCGGCATGGTCCGCGCCAAAAACTCCGTCAACGTCGCCATCAAAAATCTGGTCGATTTTTGCATATCGGCGACGCTCTATTGTCTGGTCGGCTTCGGCCTGATGTTCGGCGCCAGTTGGGCCGGGATCGTCGGCACGGACCACTTCTTCCTCGTCGGGGTGGACACCCACTGGGGGTTGACCTTTTTCTTCTTCCAGGCGGTCTTCTGCGGCGCTTCCACAACCATCGTCTCCGGCGCGGTGGCGGAGCGGATGAGCTTTTTCGGCTACTGTCTGACCACGGTGCTGATCTCGGGGCTGATCTATCCGCTGGTGGGGCATTGGGCCTGGGCGGGGCTCCCCACGGGGGAACTGGTCGGTTGGCTGGGACGGCAGGGGTTCATCGATTTCGCCGGGTCGTCGGTGGTCCACTCGGTGGGGGGATGGGTGGCGCTGGCGGCGACGATCATCATCGGCCCCCGGCTGGGGCGTTTCGGCGACCACCCCCGCGCCATCGAGGGGCATTCGCTGCCGATGGCGACGCTGGGGGCGTTTCTCCTCTGGTTCGGCTGGTTCGGCTTCAACGGCGGCTCCACGCTGGGGTTGACCGACCATATCCCCTCCATCGTCGTCAACACCACTCTCGCGGGGGCCTCGGGGGGGATCGCGGGGATGCTCGCTTCGTGGCGTCTCTCGGGAATGCCGCAGAAGACCGCCTGGAAGAAGAAAAAGGTCAACCCCCAGTGGGTGTCCA
>JADGCD010000077.1 GCA_015229165.1 Nitrospinota bacterium
AACACGACGGTCGGGGATGTCGTTATACGGGGAGGGAGCTTCTCCAACCCCGCCGCCATTGTGCGGGCGAGTCTGCGAAATTCGGCGACGACGGTGGGGCGGCTTGGCACTTACGGATTCCGTTGCGCGAAGGATTGACCGATTCGGCCCGGCGGGCGCCTCTTCCCCCCGGAAGGGGGAGGGCTGTGTCGCCCCCCGGGGCCGGGCCGGAATGGGCGGGCGAAGAGCGCGGCTTGTGAATGAGAAACGGCGGTCGCCGAGCCCCCCGTGGCAGGGGGGTCAGGAGAGCCGTTTGCCGTTGAGTTCGAAGAGGCTGTCTTCGTAGCTCATCATCAGGACCCCCCCCTTGAACGCCCCCACCGCCGGGGCCGGGTTGCGTCCGAGGGCCTCTTCCACAATCATCCGGAAAAAGTCGGCCCCGGCCGCCACGGTCAGCTGGATGGCGCCGGAGAACCGGGGGTTCACTTCGAAGAAGGTCGCCTTTCCCCGCTGTTTCTTCAACTGGAGGTTCACCGGCCCCACCACCTGCATGGTCTCGCAGATCCTGGCGCACAGGGCGATCAGCTCCTTGTCCATCACCGTCTGCCCCCGGTCGCAGACGCCGGAGCGGATGACCATCCGTTGGCGCGGCACGACGGAGAGAATCCGCCCGTCGAGTCCGGCCAGCACATCGACGGTGAACTCGCTCCCATGCAGGTAGGTCTGGATCACCGGGTCTTCCACATAATCGACGAAGAACCGGAGCTCCCGCTCGTTTTTGATCATGTGGGCGCCGACCGAGCCGCGCCCCTTGCGCGGCTTGATGAAGAGGGGATACTTGGCCTTGGCCGGGTCGATGTCGCCGGGGAGCCAGGTGGTGGCGAAGGGGAACTGATGCTCCCCGAACCAGCGGGCGGTCTGGAACTTGTCGCGGCAGATCCGCCCCACCGTGGTGTCGGAGACCAGCGGGATGGCGCCGTTGCGGACGAACTCCTCTTTCCACGAGCCGAAGTTGATGAGCTCTTCGTCGATGGTCGGCACCACGAGGCGGATATGCTCCTGCTGGCAGATCTCCAGCAGGCGGGGAAGATAGGAAGGGGAGTCGGAAAACGGGACCATGTGGGCCTTGTGGGCGAACCTGAGCCCGGTGGAGAGGGGATCGGTGTCGGTCACATGGACGGCGCCGGGGACGCCCAGATCGGCCAGCGCCTTGACGAACCCTTTGACCATGGCCACCCGGCGGGAGGCGGCGGTGATGAGGATGTTCATCGGGCGGGGAGGAAGGGTCATTTCCGGGTATCCTTCGAAAGGAAGCATATAATGATTGTCAAATTAACATTAATTATGATAAACAGGTAGCATAATTCATTGGAACGCAACCCCGTCCCGACGCTTTCGTCCACGGCCCCGGCGCCGTCGGCGAGGGGGGATCAACAGGAAATCTCCAGCGCATGACCAGTCTGGTCTATCAGAAAGTGGGCGTCTTCATCGACGCCGAAAACGCCGAGATGTCGGGCTACAACATCTACGGCGGGCGGACGAATTACTCGCTGCTGATCGAGGAGGTCGGCAAGCGGGAGATCACCCGGATCATCTACTACAAGCCGATCCACAAGCCGATCAGCGAAGACTTCCGCCGGTTCTGGACCAGCATGGGGGGGGAGATCAAGCAGCCGATCAAGAACGCCGACGCCTGGCTCGCCATCGACGCCGTCACCCTGTCCGAAAAGCTGGACGTGGTGGTGCTGGTGGGGGGGGACAAGGACTACATGCCCCTGATCTGGTATCTGAAGAACCGGGGATGCAAGGTGGAGGTCTGGTCCTACCCAGAAACCTGTTCCGACCTGATACGGGATGCGGCCGATCTTTTCGTCCCCATGGACGACCGGTTCACCATCCACGACAAACCCCCCCCTCCCAAACCCCGCCCCGTCCGGCGGTGAGCGGGAACGGAACGGGACGGGACAGGAACTGACCTGCTTTTTACCCGTAAACCCCTTGACAGGGGTGGCGAAAACGAATAAAAGATAGAGATTCGATCTTTCTGCCGTCGGAGAGGGGGCTTTTCCGAAGGGAACGTCTTCCGATTCGCGGCTTTCATCGGCCTCCCACGTTTGAGCGCAGGAAAATAATGAAGGGCAAACTCGCAAGCCTGCTGAGCAAGAAGTACACGTTCATCTTCGTGCCGGACGTCACCGGGAAGTTCATGCGCTTCTCGATCCCCCGGACGCTGGTGAAAGGGTTTATCGGGGCGGCGGCGGTCTCGGTGGCGGTCTTCTCGTGGTTCGCCTGGAGTGTCATGCAGAAATCGGCGGAGCTGGCCGAACTGCAGGAGCTGCGCAGCGTCACCGCCGAACACAAGACCGAGATCGAACGGTTCGCCCAGAAGATGAAGCAGGTCGAAAGCCAACTGGCCCGTCTCGACCGGTTCGACAAAAAGCTTCGGGTCATCACCGCGCTGGAAAAACAGCCGACCTCCACCGTCGAGTTCGGCGCCGGCGGCCCCACCCGCGACATGGACTCCATCGACCTGACCCACGCCTCCAAAGCCTACACCCGCTCCCTCATCGACGCCCTCGACAAGGACCTCGACCAGATCAAGAACCAGGCCGAGTCGCAGGAGGTCTCCTTCTTCGAACTCGACGAATTCTTCCGCGAGCAGTCCTCCCTGCTGACCCACACCCCCTCCATCTGGCCGGTCAAGGGATGGGTGACGTCGACCTTCGGTTACCGGCAGTCCCCCTTCACCGGACTGCGCGAAATGCACGAAGGGATCGACGTCGCCACCCAGCTCAAGGCGCCCATCATCTCCCCCGCCGGCGGCATCGTCATTCGGACCGGCTTCGACCGGGGCTACGGCAACCTGCTGGAGATCGACCACGGCTACGGCGTCGTCACCAAGTTCGGCCACACCTCCAAGGTCATGGTCTCCGTCGGCCAGAAGGTCGAGCGGGGCGACGTGGTCGCCCTCGTCGGCAACACCGGCCGCTCCACCGGCCCCCACCTCCACTACGAGGTGCTGCTCAACGGGGTGCCGGTTAACCCTTTCCGGTACATACTGGAGAACTAGTCCGGCGCGAACGGGTATACTTGACGGGCGGGAGGGATCGACCTCCCGCCCGTTTTACGTAAGGGACGCGATGCTGGAACTGAACCTGCCGAACAAGATCACCCTCTTCAGGATATTCCTTGTCCCGCTCATCATCGTTTTCCTGATCTCCCCCTCCCTTTGGTCCTGCGTGGTGGCCGCCATGATTTTCGGACTGGCCGCCTTCACCGACTGGCTCGACGGCCATCTGGCGCGGGTCACCGACCAGGTCACGCTCCTGGGGAAACTCCTCGACCCGATCGCCGACAAGCTGCTGATCGTGGCGGCCCTCGTCCCGCTGGTGGAGTTGGGAAGGGTGTCGGCCTGGGTGGTGGTGATGATCATCGGGCGGGAGTTCGCCGTGTCAGGCCTGCGGATGATCGCTTCGGCGCAAGGGATTCACATCGCCGCCGGCGCCACCGGAAAATACAAGATGGTGGCGGAAGTGACGGCGATCCTCTTCCTGATCCTCGACTTCAACGTCGTCTTCCACTGGGCGGGACAGATCGGCATCACCGTCGCTGTCGTCCTGGCAATGGTCAGCGCGGTCGACTACTTCGTCCAGTTTTGGAAAAAACTCGACCCGGCCCTGCTGGAACGGGCGTAACGAGGGGGATGGCGAGGGGGCGCCGCAATGCATGCTGTCGTCCCCACTACCCCCTCTTCACCAGCGACGCCACGTCGAAGTGGAGGGCGGCTTCGGCCTTCTCCAGCGTGGCGGCGGCGACGGTGCGGGCCCGGTCGGTTCCGGCCATCAGGATGTCGATCACCTCGTTGGGGCGTTGTTCCCAATAGGCCCGCCCCTCGATGAGCGGCCCCATCGACGTCAGAATATTCGCCGAAAGCTGCTTTTTGCACGCCACGCAGCCCCGAGCGGCGGTCCGGCACTCCTGCGCCGTCACGGCGTTCTCGTCGGCGGTCGAGAAGACCTCGTGGAATTTCCACGCCACGCAGTCGTTCGGTTCACCCGGATCGGTCTTCCGCACCCGCTTCGCATCGGTGACGATGTCCTTCACCTTCGTGGCCACCTCGTCGGCGGTGTCGGACAGGTAGATGGCGTTGTTGTACGACTTGCTCATCTTCCGCCCGTCGATGCCGGGGAGTTTCGGCACGGCGGAGAGCTTCCCCTGCGGCTCGGTGAAGACCGGCGTCCTGTAGATGTCGTGGAACCGGCGGACGATCTCCCGGGTCAGCTCCAGGTGGGGGAGCTGGTCGATCCCCACCGGGACGAAATCGGCCTGGTAGAGCACGATGTCGGCCGCCTGCAATACGGGATAGCCGAGGAACCCGTAGGTGTGCAGGTCGCGGTTCTCGATGTTCTCCATCTTCTCCTTGTAGCTGGGCACCCGCTCCAGCCACGGCAGGGGGGTGATCATCGAGAAGTAGAGATGCAGCACCGCATGCTCCCGGATCAGCGACTGGACGAACAGCGTCGCCTTCTCCGGGTCGAGCCCGGCGGCCAGCCAGTTGACCCCCAGGTCGACCAGGTTCCCCTTCAGGTCGCCCACCGTCTCGTAGTTCGACGACAGGGCGTGCCAGTCGGCGGCGAAGAAGTAGCAGTCGTAGTCGTTCTGCAGCGTCACCCAGTTTTTGAGGGCGCCCAGCCAGTTGCCCAGATGGAGCCGTCCGGTGGTCTGCATGCCGGACAAGATTCGTTTACGCGTCATGGTTCGGTTCCGAGGTTACAGGAGCAGATCGGTGATCGTCCGCATCAGCGGGAAGATCGTATGATCCACGATTCCGAACGGATTGACAAACAGGATGAAGAGGAGCAGTCCCAGCCCCACCCGTTCGTCGATGGCGGCGTACCATCCCACCATCGACCGGGGGAGGAGCCCTGTCACGATCCGACCCCCGTCCAGCGGCAAGATCGGGATCAGGTTCAGGACCATCAGGGCCACGTTGATGAAGACCGAGAAGAGGAGCATGTACATGATCGGCACGAGGATCGGGTCGCCGCTGTGGCTGGAGGCGCCGTGGTTGAGCAGCATCACCGCCTCCGCCGACCGGGGAAAAGCCGCCTGCATGGTCTTGAACAGGGCTGCGCTTGCCACCGCCAGAATCAGGTTGGTCACCGGCCCGGCGGCCGCCACCAGCGCCATGTCCCGCCGGGGGTTGGGCAGGTTGCGGAAATCGACCGGCACCGGCTTGGCGTAGCCGATCAGGAACAGCGGCGAGCCGGTCAGCTTCGAAAAGGCGAAGAGAAAGAGAGGGAGGCCGATGGTCCCCACCGGGTCCACATGGGCCAGCGGGTTCAGCGTCAGGCGCCCCAACGCCTTGGCGGTATGGTCGCCGCGAAGATACGCCACATAGCCGTGGGCCACCTCGTGCAATACCACCGCCGCGATGAGGGGTAGGGCGAAGATGGCGACCGTTTCCAGAAGGCCGATGATGTCAAATTCCATCCGGCCACTTTACACCATTTGCCCCCCGTTTGGCCTTTTCCGGCAGATGTTGCCATCGGGCGCCCGCCGGCCGGCTCGGCAAAGGGGGGCTGTCGCGTTCCGTGGCGAAGATGATCGCGTAACGCCTGTAAAAACAAGGTGCGAAAAAAGACTCAAGCCCTTTCCGGCCAAGGCCGATAGAGCAGGTGAAATGGCGCCCAGCGTGCATTTCGTTATGGATGACGAAGTGAAAGGACAAGGAAGACCATGCGCGCACTCGATTTCTTTACCCGCACCGCCCCGGCCCCCCGGACCGCCCGAACCACCGAGATCGCCCCCCGGGCCGCAGACCTTATTGGCCGGGCCTCCGCCGAGAAGCGCCCCGTCGCACTGCGCATCGACGGCGCCGCCTACCGCTACAAGAGTCTCTTCGTCCAGAGCGACGCCGGCGAGGGGCTGTTCCATATCGACATGCTCTTTCCCCGGAGCGCCGCCCGGCTTCTCCTCCCCCACGAGAGCCGGGTCCGCTTCTCCTTCGAGGAGAACGGGGTCAAATATTCCTTCCTCTCCCTCTATTTGGGAACCGGCGCCTCCGGCGGATTTGACTCGATGCTCTTCGCCTTCCCGGAGACCATCGAAGAGAGCCAGCGGCGGGGGGACTACCGGGTCCAGCCCCGGATGAGCGAGCCGGTGAAAGTAGTCACCGGCCCCGACCTCTCCGAAACCGCCCCCGCCCTCGACGTCTCGGCGGGCGGCGTCTCGTTCAGAGCCGGCAAGCAGGTTCGTTCCGGCGACCGGTTCGAGACGATCATCGCCCTTCCCGGCGGAGGGGTCGTGGAGGCGGCGCTGGAAGTCCTCTATTGCGACCCCCTCCCCGAAGCCCGGGAGATGCCGTGGCGCATCCGGGCGCGATTCGCCAAGATCGCCCCCGGCGACCGGGAGACCCTGATCCGGTACGTCATGTCCCGGCAGCGAGAGATCATCCGGACCTCCCTGTCGTAAGGGGGACCGGCTTTCCAAAGCGAACGGGGTCATTTTTGGGCGTCCCCTTTTCGTTTCCTTTCGGTCCGTTTGCGGCTAGAATGCATCCTTCATCCCGGACGCCAAGCGGCGGGCGGGAGCATTACGGACTGTCAGGAACATTGTCATGAAGCTGTCGGATCTGGAGAAATTGGTCGCCCTTTTCGAGACCAGCGGCATCACCGAGATGGAGGTCGAGCAGGAGGGATCCCGCGTCGTCCTGAAGAAAGGGGCCCCCGTGGTCGCCCCGCCGCTCGTCTACGCCCCCGCCCCCCATCAGCACATATCGGCCCCGGCCATCGCCGAGACCTCGCTGCACCATGTGGGAGGAGACGCCAGGGAAAACGTCCCCAACCCGAACTACAAGGTGATCCTCTCCCCCATGGTCGGCACCTTCTACCGTTCCGGCTCCCCCACCGCCAACCCCTTCGTCGAAACTGGCGGCGCCATCCGCAAGGGGCAGGTTCTGTGCATCATCGAGGCGATGAAGCTGATGAACGAGATCGAATCGGAGATCGACGGCAAGATCGTCCGGATCTTCCCGGAGAACGGATCGCCGGTAGAGTTCGGCGAGCCCCTCTTCGAAATCGATCCCCGCTCCTGACGCCGCGATGTTCAAGAAAATCCTGATCGCCAACCGGGGCGAGATCGCCATCCGCATCATTCGGGCCTGCAAGGAACTGGGGATCGCCACCGTGGCGGTCCACAGCACCGAGGACGAGCGGGCGCTCCACGTCCGGTTCGCCGACGAGTCGGTCTGCATCGGCCCGGCAGAATCGGGGAAGAGCTACCTCAACATTCCGGCCGTCATCGCCGCCGCCGAGGTGACCGGGGCCGACGCCATCCACCCCGGCTACGGTTATCTGTCCGAAAACGCCGCCTTCGCCGAGATCTGCGAAGCCTGCCGCATCACCTTCATCGGGCCGAAAGCTTCCGCCATCGCCCTCATGGGGCAAAAGGCCACCGCCCGGGACACCGCCATGAAAGCGGGTGTCCCGTGCATCCCCGGCTCCGACGGTACCGTGGCCGACCTGGCCACCGCCAAAAGCGTCGCCGCCGCCATCGGCTATCCGGTCATGGTCAAGGCGGCCGCCGGAGGGGGGGGCAAAGGGATGCGCCGCTTCTGGAGCGAAGAAGAGCTGGTCGCCTCCTTCGACACCGTCCGCAACGAAGCCCAGTCGGCCTTCGGCGACGGCTCGGTCTACATCGAGAAAATGCTCATCGAGCCGAAGCATATCGAAATCCAGATCATGGCCGACACCTTCGGAAACGCCATCCATCTGGGGGAGCGGGAATGCTCCGTGCAACGGCGCCACCAGAAGCTGATCGAGGAGAGCCCCTCCCCGATCCTCCCGGCGGCCACCCGCGCCAAGATGGCCGAGGCGGCCCTCCTGCTGGTCAAGAACATCGACTACAGCTCCGTCGGCACCATGGAGTTCCTCTACGACAAGCGGGGCGAGTTCTTCTTCATCGAGATGAACACCCGCATCCAGGTGGAGCATACGGTCACCGAATGCGTCACCGGGCTCGACCTGGTCAAAGAGCAGATCCGGATCGCCGCCGGCCAGCCGCTACGGTTCAAGCAGGAGGACATCCGCTTCTCCGGCGCCGCCATCGAGTGCCGCATCAACGCCGAAGACCCCACCACCTTCATTCCCTGCCCCGGGACCATCACCGAGCTGAACATCCCCGGCGGCCCCGGCGTCCGGGTCGACACCGGCATCTACGCCGGCGCCCGGATCTCCCCCTACTACGACTCGATGATCGCCAAGTTGATCGTCCACGGCATTGACCGGGAAGAGGCGCTGGCCAAGATGCGAAGGAGCCTGTCGGAGTTCCACGTCGGCGGCATCAAGACCACCATCCCGATCTGCCTGACCGCCATCAAGGCCGACCGGTTCATCGACGGGACCTATTCTACCGCCACCCTCGACGAGATCATCGCCGCCCAGAAAGAAGCTGACAAGAGATAATCTTTGTCGTCAATGCCATACGATTCAATATAATCGGGTCAGGGTTCGCCCCCGGCCCGATTTTTTTCGCCTTCCCCGCCGGAAACCGGCGCGCCCGTCCGTTCCGATAATCAATACGTACCGGTCTGCTCTGAAGGAAGACGATGGCCATCAAACTGCGGGCGCCCAAGAAGGTCTGGCCGGGGATCCACCTGTCCCTGCTGGCCGTGGCCGCCTGGATCGGCGCCGGTATCGTCGCCGGATCGCTGGGAGAGCGGCTCATCCCCGCCGTTCCCCCCCCGCCCCCCCCGGTGGCGGTCGCCGACACC
>JADGCD010000078.1 GCA_015229165.1 Nitrospinota bacterium
TGTGGCAGATGCCGCAGTCGTTCCCGGCCATGTGCAGGCCGTTTCCCTGGGAGGCGCCGCTTTCGGCGGCGTTGTCTTTCCCCGGCGCGTGCCCCGTCGGGGCGGGGGCGAAGAGCATCCCGGCGGGGGTGAAGGTTTCCGCCGCGGCCCCGCCGGCGGCGCCGACGAGACAGAGGGCGATGGTGATCGCAAAACAGAGGTAATGCCGAGTCATGGGTGAATCCTCGCTATGAAGGTTTGTCGTTGGGGTTCGGTTACCGCGCGAACTCGGTGGCGGCGCCGGTGCGGAGGTCATAGAGATACCCCCTCCCCCGGCGTCCTTCGGCGAAGGGGGCGCCGACGAAGAGAAGCCCCTCGTGGGCGGCCAGCGAGGCGCCGAATTCGCTCCCGTTCCCGGCGGCGGTGAAAGTCCGCTCCGCCGTGGCGGCGTTCCGGACCGCCCCTCTCGAGGCGACCAGCGATTCCGACGCGAAGAGGTAGACCTTTCCGGCGCCCTTCACGTCGCCCGTGGCCCCTCCGGCGGCCCAGGCCGCCCCGACCGCCAGATCTCCCTTTCCGTCGCCGGTGATGTCGGCCAGCGACACCAGCGACGCCCCGAAGCGGTCGGCGGCCCCTTCCCCGACGATTTTCACGATGAGCCGGGCCGGATCTTCCAGCGTGAACTCGGCAGGAAGGTCGACGCCCCCCCGGTAGAGGTAGACCGAGCCGACGTTGTCGTACAGTTCGGCCTTCGACCGGCGGTCGTTGGCGACCGCGAAATCGCCGTAGCCGTCGCCGTCGAGATCGCCCAGGAAGGCGATGGCGTTACCGAATCCCGACCCCCCTTTCCCCCCGCCCGACCCGGCGCCCATGACCCGGACGTCGGGAACCTGCGAGGCTCCCATGCGTGATGCGAAGGAGACGCCGCCGAAATAGACGAGGACATCATGCCCCGCCCCGACCAGCAGGTCGTCGGCGCCATCGCCGTTCACATCGCCGACGGCGACGGCGGAGCCGACCCCGGCGTCGCCGACGACGCCGGTGATTGTCGCCGACGGTTCCGGAGAGACGGTCCCCCCGCCGAAGTAGACCGACACCACCCCCGACTGGAAGGCCACGCCGGTGGCGTAGAGGGCCGCGACGATGACATCCCCCCGTCCGTCGCCGTTCAGATCTCCCCCGGCGATGGCGGAGCCGAACTTGTCCAGCGGATCGACGCCGACCAACCGGACCAGCGGGGCCGGCTCCCGTTGCCCTCCGCGATAGACGTGCACTGCGCCGGTCAATGCGGTGTCGCCGCTTCCGTTGATGGCGCCGACGGCGAAGTCCCCCACGCCGTCGCCATCGACGTCGCCCAGCGAGGCCGAGGTGTAGCCGAAAAAGTCGTTGACGCCATCCCCTTGGCCGCTCCAGCGGGGAGCGGCGTCATAACCGCTCCCCGACCGGGGATGGGCCTGCGCCGCGCCGAGGGAGTCCCCCGCGCCGGGGGCGGTGATGAGGAGGGCCATCGATCCGTCGCCGTCGAGGGAGACGAATTCGCCGGAGGCGCCGAACCGGTCGGCGGCTCGGCCGGACGAACCGGCGGGGGACGAACCGCTGCATGCGGCCAGCGTGAGAGTGATCAGCGAAACGACAAAGGCCATCGGATAGCGCATGGCTCAATTCTCCTTGATGGATGGGGTGGTGTTCGGGGTGCGGTGGCAGTCGGCGGCGTCGAGGACCGCCTCGCCCGACGGGGGGCTTTCGCCGTCGTCGAAGAGGCTGGTCACCACGTAGTAGTAGGTGACGCCGCTTGCCGTGCCGACGTGTTCGCACGGGGGAAGGGGGCAGCCGACGGCCCGGAGGGGGTCGGGGGTGAAGCCGGCGCTTTCCCCCCAGTAGAGGCGGTACGACCGGGCGTCGGCCACCGGCGACCAGGTGACGAAGATGCGCCCCCCGTCGGCGTAGGCGGCCACTCCCGAGGGGGCGGACCGTGCCGTGGGGGCGGGGTCGGTGGAGGCGTCGGCCCCGGTCGTCGTGGGACCGCAGGCCATTATCAGAAGCAGTGGGGCGAAGAGGCAGGCCCCGGTGGCGATGGCCGCCAGGGCATAGAGCGCTTTACGCATGACCGTTCCTTTCCGTTGCGCCCCCTTGCGCAGGGGGAGGA
The DNA here is from genome assembly GCA_015229165.1 of Nitrospinota bacterium. Taxonomy (GTDB): domain Bacteria; phylum Nitrospinota_A; class UBA7883; order UBA7883; family JADGGD01; genus JADGCD01. Next base: position 2,126 of record JADGCD010000078.1, read on the forward strand.
GAGACTCCTCTCCCGTGGGGGCGCGGATGTGGTACCGATGCCGAGATCGTCACGACCCCGGCGGGAAGGGAGGGTCAGCGGGAGGGGGGGCGTGGTTCCGTCCGCAGCGGGAGCGAACGGCACAGGGGCGTGGCGACGGGAGGGCGACCGGGACGGCCCGTTGTAAGGGACGCGTCGGGCGACAGGGTGGCCGAGGGGCCGCTTTTCTCATCCCCGGCGGCCAGGGGCGGGGGGGCGGCCTTGATGCAGTGGCACCCCTCCGGCATATCCATCAGATCGCACGGGGGCAGGCTCGCCGGATGGGCGACGGTCGGGAGAGGGCAATGGGGAACGGAGACGGCGGAACGGGGCGACCGGTGTGCGGGGAGCGCCTTTACAACGGCGACGGCAGGGGGAGAATCGACGATACCCTCGACGCCACAGACGATCTCTTCAAGCGGCATGTCGCCCGAATGGACCATCGTCGCGGCGGGGCTCGACCCCGGTACGAGCGCTCCGCACAGCAGGAGCGACATCAGAATGAAATTCTTCACGCGCCTTCAGGGGCATGCCCCGGCGTCGAAGTGTCCCGGCGCCCTCCTCTACCCGACACTTCTCATGACGCGAGGGTCATGCTACACCCAAATCCCTGCGGGCGCGAATGATTTCGCCGATCCCGCGTCAGGCGTTCTCGCTTCGGTCGAGGCCGGGAGCGCTGTAGACCAACCCGGCGGCGATCAGACAGGCGCCCATGATCAGATAGAAGAACAGGGTCTCGTGCGACAGGGCCAGAACGCCGGCCAGCATCCCGCCGAAGAAGGTCCCCATGAAGACGGAGAAGTTGAACACTCCGATGATGGCGCCCTTGTGGGTCGGGTCGGCAAGCTTCGACACCGCCGCAGGGAGGGTCGCCTCCAGCACCGAGAAGGCGGCGAAGAAAAGGGAGAACCCGGCCAGCAACCCGTAGATCGACGGGAAGTGGGCCATCAGCGCGAACGCCACCGCCACCGCTAGCAACGCGCCGGTGATCACCTTCCGTGCGGCGCCCCGGTCGGCCGCCTTGGAAGAGAACATCATCGCCATGCCGCCGAACAGGGCCAGCGGCAGGTAAATCTTCCAGAGTTCCCCCATCTCGAAATGTTTGGCTATCTGGATGGGCGCCATAAAGAAGGCGGCGATCATGCTCATGTTCACCAGCATCCCGGCGGCGTCGAGCCGCAGCAGGTTCGGGTCCATGGCGTAGCCGAGAACCGTGCGGGGATTCAAGGAAAATTCGTTGTGGTGGGCCTCTTTCGACGGCTCTTTCAGGAAGATCGCGGTGATCAGGATGGCGACGACCGAAAGCCCCGCCGTCAGCCAAAAGAGAAACTGAACCCCGGTATACCCGGCGATGACCGGCCCGAGAATCATCCCCATGACGATACCGCCACCGATGGACATTCCCATAAAGGCCATGGCCATGTTCCGGCGGGAGACGTCGGTCAGGTCGGCGATCCAGGCGAAACAGGCGCTGGCGATGGCGCCCGCCCCCTGGATGAACCGGGCCACGATGAGGACGTAGATATTGGTGGTCAGCCCCCCCAGAACCGAACCGGCGGCGAAGAGGGCCAGCCCGCCGATGACCACCGGTTTTCTGCCGAATCGGTCGGAGAAGTAGCCGAACGGAATCTGAAGAACCGCCTGGGTCAGCCCATAGACGGAGAAGGCGATCCCGGCCAGCAGGGGGGTGGAGTCGGGCAACCCCATAGCGTAGACGGAAAAGACCGGGATGAGGACGGAAAGGCCGAACATCCGGGCGGAGAGGACCGAAGCGAGACCGGCGATGGCTTTCTTTTCGGCGGGGGGAAAACTGAACGCTCGTTTTTTCACGGAGAGTACCTGTCACTAAAAATTGGAGACATTCTAATACGTTATCGGGGCGGACGCATCACCCTTCACCGGTCGGAGGGGGCGCGGCAGGAGGGGCGTTATCCTTCGCTGGCGGGCGTCGCCGGTTTGGGGGCGGCGATTTGCACCTTGGCGTGGCGAAGCACCCGGTCCTTGAACCGGTAGCCGGGCATCAGCTCCACCGCCACGTCCCCTTCGGACACGGTGTCGCTCGGGACGATCCCGAGGGCTTCGCACAACTCCGGGTCGAATGGTTTGCCGACGACGTCGAGCTTTTCGAGCCCTTCGCTTTTCAGATGGTCCATGAGCTGCTGGTAGACCATCCCGACGCCGGTCCGCAGGGTGGCCAGGTCGGCGTTTTCCATCCGGACCGCCTGCACCGCCTTTTCGAAGTTCTCGAGCGCGGGCAGCAACCCCCGCACTACGTTAAGGGCGGCGTATTTGCGGGCCTCCTCCCCTTCACGGACGAGTCGCTTTTTGTAATTGTCGGCATCGGCCAACGCCCGCAGGGCTTTGTCGTTGAGATCCCGAAACTCCCCTTCCCGCTGCTGCAGCTCCTTTTGCAGGTTCTCGACCTGGGCGCGCAGGAGGGTCACTTCGTCGGCCACCGGCTCGGGAAGAGGGGTCGCCTCCAACGGCTCGCCCGGTTCGGGGGGGAGGGTGAAATCGTCCTGGTCGGCGTCGGTCGGGGCGGGGTCGCGGTCGGTTTCGTTCACGGCTCTGTTCTGTTCCTTCGGATCAATGGAGATCGGCGCCGTCGAACCGACGACCGATCCGGGCGGCGCCGACCATCACGAGGGAGGCGGCTTTCCGGTAGTTCATGCACTTGGGACCGATGATGCCGATGGCCCCGATGGCGCCATCGGCCCCGGCGAAGGAGCGTCCGACCACCGAAAGGTCATCGAACCCTTCGATTCCCGACTCGGCGCCGATAATGTACCGCATTCCTTCGGTCTTGAGGAGTTCGGCGAGCAGCGCGGTCATCCGGCTCTGCTCGGCGAGGGTATCCATGGCCTCCCGAAGCCGCCGGGCGTCGGGTCCGAATCCTGCCAGCAGGTTGGGGGCGCCGCCGACCATGACGGGCGCGCCGGTGGCGGCGTCGTCGATGGCCATGGCCAGATCGCCCGCCCACCGGACCAGTAGATCGGCCCGCTCGGAGAGGGTCAGTCCTTCGTCGGCCAATTTCTTGCGAATGGTCGGCAGCGGGATGCCACTGAACCGGTGGTTGAAGTAATTGGTGACCCGGTCCATCAGCTCTTGTGTAAAGTCGGCGGCGACCGGGATGACCTGATTCCTGACCAGCCCTCCCTGGGTGACGATGACGGCCAGGGCGATCCCCCCTTCGAGCCGGATCAGGTGAAGCGACCGCAAGGGAGGAGAGACCCACGAGGCGAGTCCGACGAGGGCGACCCGGCGGGAAAGATGGGCCAGGGTCTGGGACAGGGTGGCGAGGGTCTCCGCCATCTCCCGCAGGGTGGCGGGACTGGTGGCTTCCCGCAGCTCTTCGCTCTCCGCCGGGGAGAGGGGGTCGAGGTTGGTCAGGGCGTCGACGAAGGCGCGGTACCCTTTGTCGGTGGGGGTCCGGCCGCTGGAGCAGTGGCTCTTGGCCAGATACCCGGTGTCGGTGAGATGGGCCAGCGTGTTGCGAACCGTGGCGGGGGAGACGCGAAACGACGGGAGCCGGGCGACGTGGCTCGCGCCGACCGGCTCGCCGGTGGCGATGTGCCGCTCGACCACGGTCAGCAGGGTGGCGGTCTCCCGGGGGGTCAATGGCATGGGGTCACTGGGTCTCTCTTTCACCCTCCTATGATTCCGGTCGCGAGAGGTGTTGTCAACGGTTGATCGTGCGTCTTTGTCTTGACACGACGCCAGGTCGATTGTAGAATCCTTATTTCGCCTGGTGCGGGGTGGAGCAGTCCGGTAGCTCGTCGGGCTCATAACCCGAAGGCCAGAGGTTCAAATCCTCTCCCCGCTACCAAAAATCAATGACTTACAAAATACCCCCAACGCCAAAACCCTCTGGGCTCCCTTTGGGCTACCGCTTTTTCGCCCGAAAAAAACTTTCCACCACCCCCGCTTTTTCGCTTCTTTCCTGCTCATTATGTTGGCAGAAGGGATGCCCGAAAGTTTTTCCGCTCCCGACTTTTCTCGATTCATGGCAATCTGCCGTCATGGATTCTAAATACTCCTTGGTAGATGTCTTTCGTCACCGCCTGTCATCATGGCGGGACAATCTAGTCGATCTCATCATGAGCAAAGATGACCACCGCCCCGATGATCGCCCTTCGCTCGAAAAGATCATCGTTCCACCCTACCACCCCAACAGTTTCGCCTATTGGGACGCCCATGTTCAGCTCTCCGTTCATGAGACGTTGGCTCTCTGGTCTGAATGTGTCCCTACAGTTGACGAGACTGAATATCCCGCTCGTTGGCAGAACGCACGATTCAAGATTTATGAAGCCATCGACCTCGGCAAGCTGACTGCCTACATCGACCCTCCCGCCGATCCTGAATTGCGGAGAGCGTTGGGGAAGCAGTATCCGGGATTCGTGGTCAAAGACTTTCCGCAAAAAGGGAACCCGTCTATCGTCTTTTTGATGAGGGATGAGCTTCGGCGTTTTGCCGAATCGATTGGCGACCGTCCACTTTTCCTTTTCCCCGAAGGTCGGAACGGTCGGGATGTGGTCAGCAGGGAGGATTTCGAGAGCTCTAAAGTCGATCTGGAATCTAATGATAAATCCATAGATGAGAATGGGAATGCTGAGGAGGAACAGCTACAAGACTTTCGCTTTAGTCCTGATTACCGTTCCGTAAATCTTAATGGGACAGAATATCGCCTTAATGCAACACAGGCAGAAGCAATCAAGTTGCTTCATGAATATTACTTAGCTGGCACACCTGACCTTTCGGAAGCGACTGTTCTACAAAGAATTGGCTGTGCCGAATCCTATGAACTTCGAAAAGGTGTTTTCAAACATAGCAAAGAGGCATACAAAGCCTTAATTCGAAAAGGAGGTACCCCAAAGTCAGTTCGAATCAATCTTTGACCAAAATACCCCCGCTTTTGCCCCCCTTTGCTCTCAGTTTCGCCCCCATTTGTGCCCCTGTGAACTCCTTATGATTCAGGTATGTACAACACCTGACAGGAGTTTCAAGCATGGCACAGCTACTTACCACCCAAGAGGCCGCAGACTTTCTCTGCATGTCCCGGCAGTTCCTTGAAAGGGACCGATGGGCCGGGGCGACCATTCCCTTTGTCCGGGTCGGCGCCCGGACGATCCGGTATCGGCGGGAAGACCTCGACCGATACCTTGCCTCCCGTGTCGAGGAGGCGAAATCATGATCGATTGGATCACCGCCCGCATTCCCTGCCAGAAGTTCAACCGGGAACGGCTTCAGAACGGTTGCGTGGCCGCTTTCGATCCCGAGGGGAATCCCCAATGGATGAAGCGAAAGAGCCAGCAGGTGGTTACCGAAGCCGGAGCGTCCATAAACGTAGAGGCCACCTCCGACGAACGGGGCATGGGGCTTCGGATCGACGGCAACCCGGCCAAGTGGCTTCAGGGGCATAACGTCTTCGGCTCGAATAACCTGAAAGGAATTGTCTGGGCCACCCTATTGCGCCTGCTTCCCATCCTTGAAATGGAGCCGACCGATGAGGAGCTGGACGCATGGGAACGGGGCGACTACCCCCTCTCTCGGGTCGACTGCACCGAAATGATCGACCTCGGGAGCCGGGAGAACGTCCTTGCCTGGTTGAACACGGCGCAGTTTCAGAGCAAGAGCCGCCACGGAAAACCGATCATGACCGGCGGGACGCTTTACTTTGGGAAACACTCCCGGCGGTGGGCGCTCAAGTTTTACAGCAAAGCCGAAGAGATGCTTCGGAAGGAATACCGGAAAGAGCGACTGCGCCCCGGCTTCGACCGGTTGACGGAATACGCCGAAGGAAAACTACGCATCGAGCTGGTGTTGAGAACGCCCCGGCTGGAGGAGCTGGGACTCGACCGGGCCAACGTGTGGCCCGACGTCGATATGGAAGCCTTGATCCGGTTTCATCTGGGAAAAATCGACCTGTCCGACCAGTTCCGCTTGGTGGGCGAGACCATGGCCGACCTGAAACCCCGCCTCGTCGCCGTGGTGAAGCTTTGGGAGGCCGGAGAAGATTTGAGGAGTCTGTATTCGGTCACCAGCTTCTATCGCTACCGGCGAGAGCTGCTGTCCCATGGGATCGACATCAGCATAGCCGCCGCCCCTTCCGCGCCGAGGAATACGACACTCAGAGAGGCGGTGGATCGAGAATTCGCCGGGATTCCCGCATGGGCGAAAGAGGAGGGGGTGATCCACGAGCCTTGAGGGGAGAGGGGGCGCAGGCGGGAGCCGCGCTGCCAAGCGCGCCGACCGCCAGCGCCCCCTCTTCACATGCGGCCATGGTAATACCGCACAAAACTGCCAAATTGAAATTAGGTAAACATCGGTTATCTTTTGGAGTACGCCACATTGTTCATTGACGAAACTTCAATGGAGATGTATTTATGGAGTGGATAGGAGATCATTATTATGTTGCCAGACCTTCCAGATATAAAACAAGGATTGGAAAAGCTCTTTCAACGACACATCCAGCAGAAAGTCGATTCACTGGTCATATTTCACTCAATGTGCTCAAGAGAAAGCATACATGAAG
>JADGCD010000079.1 GCA_015229165.1 Nitrospinota bacterium
ACCGGATGACCCTCGCCCCGGCGCCGGGGGAGACCGTCCGTTCGCTCGTCGCCCGGGCGGCCCATGCCGTCGGCGTCGATCCCGGCGAACTGCTCGGCGGGCGGCTGATGTTCGCCGTCAACCGGGAGCGGGTCGACCCTGACCATCCGGTCGCTCCCGGCGACGAGGTGGCGCTGCTTCCCCCTCTCTCCGGAGGTCTCTGATGGCCGAAGTCCGTTTCGAAGACTTTGACGTCGGTGCGGAGATCCGGCGGCTTATTGACGCCGACCGCCACACCGGCGCCGTGGTCACGTTTCTGGGGACCGCCCGCGATCTCTCCCGGGGAAAGAGCGTCGAAAAGCTCGAGTTTGAACACTACATGGGGATGGCCGAAAGCGAACTCGACCAACTCGAAGAGGAGACCGTCAAGACCTTCGACATCCTCCGCTGCGCCATCATCCACCGGATCGGCGAAATCGGGGTGGGGGAGAACATCGTCCTGATCGTCGTCACCGCCATGCACCGGAAAGCCGCCTTTGCGGCCTGCGAATGGACCATCGACCAGCTCAAGGCCCGGGTCCCTATCTGGAAAAAAGAGTTCTCCACCGACGGCGAAGAATGGGTCGAGGAGCATCCGTGACCGTCCCCGCTTTGGTGGTCGCCCTGCTGGCCGGGGGGGGGAGCCGCCGGATGGGCAAGGACAAGGCGTTTGTCGAGTTCGATGGGCGGCCGATGATCGGTCGGGTTATCGACGCCGTGGAGGAGGCGGGGTTGCCGCTGGTGATCATCGCCCCCCGGACCCAGGACTATCTCTCCCTTGGGCGGCCGGTCTACGAAGACCTCTGTCCCGGCATGGGGCCGCTGTCGGGACTCCACACCGCCTTCGCCGTTACCGGGGCCGAGCGTATTCTCCTGCTGGCCTGCGACATGCCGGGGGTTCGTCCGGCGTTGCTGGGTTTTCTTGCCGGACGGGGGATGGGGGATGCGGACGCGCTCATCCCTTTCATCGACGGGCGGGAGCAGGGGCTGCTGGCGGTCTACGGACGGGGAGGGGTGGAACGGGTCGCCGCCGAGATCGAAGCGGGGATCATCCAGTTCGACGCGTTCCGCCGACGGTTGACGGTGGAGCGGCTTGGGGAGGAGCTTTTGCGCCCCCTCGACCCGTCGTTGGCCTCCTTCGCCAATCTCAACCGGCCCGCAGATGTGGACGACTGGCGCCGCTCTCACGGGGGGTGACGCCGGGAGGTCTTCAACCGGGCCCTGTCTTGATGAGCGTTTTGACGCAGGGATTCGGGTCAAAATGGCCTATGCCGGGACGTTGACGAATAACGACCTGTTTATTATGGTTTTCTGACGCATACGCGACCGAAAAAAAGTTTGCGTGCGCCCGAAGGCTATGCTATAAATTACCTTCACTTTTGGTTCCCCGGGTCGTTTCGACCCTGCCCTAGCGTCACGTTCGACGGTGTGCGTCCGCACGCCGCATTTATACAGGGGAGTTCGCACGTATGGACGACTATACTCTCGAGGCTTCGAAAGAAGCGCCATCGCGCAGGCGGTTTCTGGTCATCACCGGCTGGACGTCGTTTGGCGCGTTTCTGGCCGGAACCGGCGCCGCCTTTGCGCGTTTCTTCTATCCCGGCGTCCTCTACGAACCGCAGACCACCTTCAACGCCGGAAAGCCGGACGACTTCGTCGCCCCGGCCCACGAGGGGGAAGTGGTTGTCGACGAGCGGTTCAAGAAGAACCAGCGGGTATGGATTGTCCGGGGCTCCGACGGCATTTACGTGATGGTGGCGGTCTGCACCCATCTGGGCTGCACCCCCAACTGGTTCCCCGGCGAGCAGCGGTTCAAATGCCCCTGTCACGGCACCAACTACAATACCCAGGGGGAGGTCATCTCCGGCCCGGCGCCGTTGCCCTTCTATCGGGCCAAGATCAAGACCGCCCCCGACGGCTCCATGATCGTGACCACCGGTCTCCTTGGGATCAAGCGGGCCGCGCTGCAGTACGTCAAGAAGGAGATGATTCCGACCTTTACCAAAGAGGAGCAGGCCGATCTTTCGCAGCCCCCCTTCTTCCTGCCGCACACGGCGTAACCATCGTTCACCGAATCGAGTAGGGACAGTTCATGGCAGACAACGAACACGGACACCCAAACGGCGCGAAAAAGGGGCTCCTCTGGAGCCTCTACCAGCTGATTTCCAACAATTTCATCTTCCAGTCGGTCTTCCGCACCGGATACCCCGACACGATGCTCAAGCGCATGGCGGTCATGCGCAGCTCGTTCATGATGCACATCCTTCCCACGAAGGTCGGCATCCACGGGTTGAAGCTCTATTACACCTGGTGCATGGGGGGGATCACCTTCTTCCTCTTCCTTGCCCTGACGTTGACCGGCGTCATCCTGATGTTCTACTACGTGCCGGAAGAGCACCGGGCCTACCAGGACATGAAGGATCTCTACTTCATGGTTCCCTACGGCCGGATTCTGCGGAACATGCACCGGTGGGCCGCCCATGGCATGGTCTTCACCGTCATCGTCCACATGATTCGTGTTTTCTATACCGGCTCCTACAAGGCGCCCCGCCAACTCAACTGGGTGGTCGGCGTGCTGTTGCTGAAAATCACCCTGCTCCTCTCTTTCACCGGCTACCTGCTGCCGTGGGATCAGCTCGGATTCTGGGCGGTCACCGTCGGCACCAACATGGCCTCGGCCACGCCGCTGATCGGGTATGAGGGCCCCTTCTCCGACCTGCTGGGTATCCAGGTCAACAACGACATCCGGTTCGCCCTGCTGGGGGGGACCCGCGTCGGGGCCAACGCCCTGATCCGGGCCTACGTCTGGCACTGCGTGGCGCTGCCGCTGCTCGCCTCGGGCATGATGATCTTCCACTTCTGGCGCATCCGCAAGGACGGCTTCTCCGGCCCCCTGTGAGTCGAGAGCCCAAACGACGAAAACCCGAACGTAAACCCACTCAAAGAACGGTTTGAGATATGGCGGACAAGGAACTGAACACGGCCAAGTCGGGCTACATGTTGATGAACAAGCCTGACTATCCCCGGACACCGTCGTGGCCCTACTTCATCTGGATCGTCTTCCTGACGATGCTCTTCATGACCATCGTCCTCTGGTGCATCGCCTATCTGGGTGACGCGCCGCTGGAAGAGGAGGCCGCATGGGCCAAGACCCCCAACCCTGCCAAGGCGCCCTGGTACTTCATCGGGCTGCAGGAACTGCTGGTTTACTTCGACCCGTGGATCGCCGGCGTCCTTCTGCCGGGACAGATCGTCGTCGGGCTGGCGCTGATCCCCTACGTCGACATTTCGCCGACCGCCCAAGGGCGCTACGGCTGGACCGACCGGAAATTCGCCGTCACCATCTTCTCGTTCGGGATATTCCTCTGGTTCTTCCTGATCATTATCGGTCAGTGGTTCCGGGGGCCGTCGTGGGAGTTCTACTGGCCGATCATCGACTACGACATCGGCGGGGCCACCTGGACCCGCGAAGGGATTCCGTTGAAGGCCTCCGAGGCGACTCTGGCCAACGTTCCCAACTGGATCGGTTGGCCCGCCCTCATCGGCTTCTTCGGCTTCGGCATGATCGCCCCGCTGGTCTTCGCCAAGGTCGCCGGCGCCTCCAAACTGGGGAAAGCCGCCGCAGAGTACATCGGCAAGCTGGGGCCGATCCGCTATGTTCTGGTCCAGATCCACGTGGTGCTGATGGCCTCGGTCGTGGCCAAAATGCTCCTGCGGCTCGGGCTCGGATACAAGTACGTCGTGACCACCCCGTGGTTCAACGTCTAACGGGGGAGGGATAAAGAACCATGAACACGCTCGAAATGATCGTCGTCGGTATCCTCGTTGTCTCGTTCCTGGGGACCCTTGCCCTCTGGAAGCGGGACAAGGCGGCCCTGTACGCCATCTTCTCCCTCTCGCTGGTGGCCCTCTTCGGGATCACCACTTGGCAGGACATGACCCCCGAGTGGAAGGGGTACCAACGGGAATACGCCAAGTTGCTGATGGAAAAGGCAAAAACCCAGCAGGAGAAGGAAGACGCCGCCAACTTCCCCATCGAAATCCGGCAAATCTGGAACGACGAGCTCAAGATCGCCGACCGGTGCACCTCCTGCCACCTCGGCACGGAAAACCCCGACATGGCCGACGCGCCGGAGCCGTTCCGCTATCACCCCGCCGCCCATGTGGACGAGCAGGGGGCCATCTACCACGACTTCAACAAGATCGGTTGTACCATCTGCCATCAGGGGCAGGGACGGGCGACCGATGTGGTCAACTCCCACGCCGTCCATATTCACCATTGGGAGTTCCCGATGTACCCTGTGGGCGAGAAGAGCATGGTTCAGGCCTCCTGCGCCCAGTGCCATGAAGGGCTGACCAAGCCAGAAGGGTACGAGATCCTCAAAGGCGCCGAGATGATCATGGACGCCCGTGACTTCGCCGCCGGTCAGAACGATCTGGAGATCGAGTGCACCGCCTGCCATACCATTTACGGTATCGGCGAAGTGGTGGCCCCCGATCTTGGCGAATACGGCGCCCGGACCGAGCATGAGTTCGAGGGAACCCACAACATGGATCATGTCGAAGGCCACAAGGACATGTACAACTGGACCTACCAGCACTTCCTCGAGCCCAAGAAAATCAGCCCCGCCGATCCTGCCCACGGTCAGGAAGAGACCATCATGCCCGAGTTCGGCATGAGCGAAGAAATGGCTCACAAGCTGACCACCTGGGTCTACTCCATGAAAGAGTCGAACATCCCGGTGAAATACCGCTATCGGCCCGACGCCGAGACGCTGGAAGCCAAACGGGGCGCCCTGCAGCAGGAGATCGCCGGGCTCTATACCCCCGAGGAGTATGCCCAGCTGAGCGAAGGCGAGAAGCTCTTCCTCAAGTACAACTGCTGGGTTTGCCATACGGTCAAGGGGAAGGGGGGCAAGCTTGCGCCCGACCTGACGAAGGTCGGCACACGCCGGACCGACGACTGGATGCTGAAACACTTCAAGGATCCCCGTTCGGTCACGCAGAAGTCCTTCATGCCCCAGTTCAACCTGAGCCAGGTGCAAATGGACGAGCTGACCGCGTACCTCAAGACCCTGCAATAAGCGGCGATCGGTCGCGGTGGAACATCCGCTTGCCCGCCGGGGATTAGATAGTTTAGAATAAGTCTAATCCCGGCGGGACAAGGGGGCTATCGAGGCCATCACCTACTGGAGTCGCTCATGACCAAGCGCCAATACGATTTCCTGTACGACCCCAAGACGTACAACCAGATTCCCTGTCAGCGGAACTGCCCGGTCCATACCGACGTGCAGGAGTACATCCACCTGATCTCCCAGCGGAGATGGGAGGACGCCCACCGGCTGATCCGCGAGACCAATCCGTTCCCCTCGATCTGCGCCCGGGTCTGCCAGCACCCCTGCGAGACCGACTGCAGCCGTGGTCATATCGACTCCGCCGTGTCGATCCGCACCCTCAAACGGGCCGCGTGCGACTACTCCGCCCGGACCGTCGTCCCCACCCCCGCCGCCGTCCCGACCTTGCCGGAGAAAATCGCCGTCATCGGCGCCGGTCCCGCCGGACTGACCGCCGCCAACGACCTGGCCCGGCTCGGCTACCGGGTGGTCGTTTTCGAAGCCGAAGCCCATCCGGGGGGAATGCTCCGCTACGGCATTCCCGGCTACCGCCTCCCCCGCGAGACCATCGACAAAGAAGTCGACATGGTCAAAAGCTCCGGCGTCGAAATCCGGTACAACACCCGGATCGGCCGGGACATCACCCTCGAACAGCTCCGCAAGGAATACAACGCCGTCCTGATCGCCGCAGGCGCCTGGAACCCGGCCATGCTCGACGTCCCCGGCGAGAACCTGAAAGGGGTCTTTCACGGGGCCACCTTCATGTACCACGTCAATCAGGGCAACCCCATCGATCTGGGGGGCAAGAAGGTCGTCGTCGTCGGTGGCGGGTTCACCGCCATGGACGTCTCCCGCTCCGCCATCCGGCTGGGCGCAAAGGAAGTCCACATCGTCTACCGCCGGACCCGCGCCGAAATCCCGGTCGTACCGGAAGAGATTATCGAAGCCGAAGACGAAGGGGTGATTTTCCACTACCTCGTCGCCCCGGTGGAGGTCGTCTCCAACGACGGCAAGAACGTCTCCGGCATCAAGATGATCAAAAACGTCCTCGGCGAGCCCGACGCCTCCGGGCGGCGTCGCCCCGTGGCGGTCGAAGGCTCCGAGTTCGTCATCGAGTGCGACATCGTCGCCCCTGCCGTTTCGCAGGTTCCCAACAACGACTGCCTGACCGGACTGGAGAAGAGCGTCAAACTCTCCAAATGGGGGACCATCACCGTCGACGAAGCCACCTGGGCCACCAACCTTCCCGGCGTCTTCGCCGTCGGCGACTTCATCACCGGCACCCAGCACGCCATCAAGGTCATCGCCGAAGGGCATTCGGCCGCCGTGTCGATCGACACCTTCCTGCGGGGCGAGCCGGCCGAATACGCCAACCGGATGCGGCAGGATTACGAGATGGTGGACGCCGGACAGCCCGGCGGTCGGGAACACTCCTACGACGCAGTCGAGCGGAGCCATCCCGGCCAGCTTGCCATCCACAAGCGCAAGACCACCTTCCTCGAAGTGGAGACCGGTTTCTCCAAAGACGTCGCCGTAAAGGAAGCCAACCGCTGCCTCTCCTGCAACTACCTTTGGACCTATCTCCCCGAGTCGTGCATCATGTGCGCCAACTGCGTCGACGTCTGTCCGCAGGAGTGCCTCTCCATCACCCCCCTCACCGAGCTGCAGCACCAGCGGTGGCTCAACGAGAACATCCCGCTGACCGCCCAGGGGGTCACCGGCATCGTTATCGACCGGGACAAGTGCATTCGATGCTCCTTCTGCAAGGAGGTCTGTCCCACCGACAGCATAACCTTCAGCAACTACTGCGACGCCGCCAAACTGCAGAACACGTAGAGACCGCGTCAACCCGACGACCGCCTCCTTCCCGGGGGCGGTCGTTTTGTGTGAAGCTCTCCGGTTCGCCCCCCGTGAAGTTGTTCAGGTTCGCCGGGATGAGCGATCATCAGGCGAAGCGCCGGGGGCGTCACTTGTCCTCTTCGTCCGTAAGGAATAGACTCTACCGACACGGGAGGAACGCTCTGACATGTCGGACACATTCATAGACGCGCTGATGGTGGTAGCCTTCCCGGACGCCGGATACGGCAGAGGAGCGGGAGTGGCCGTCACTGTGTCCCTTTTGGCCGATGGCGCACGGTGGATTCCCGGCGCTGACAACGATGCTGTGGGGGGAACCGATGCTGCGTAGGCCGATCATCGCTCTGGGGTTTGCGCTGGCCGCCGCCGCGTGGCCGTCACCCGCCCGGGGAGCGTGGATTCTCGACGCCGGCATCGACGCCCGGTGGGAGGATAACCTCACCCGATCCCCAAAAGCCCCTCTCGCCGACACCGCCATGGAGGTCGATCTGGCGGCGGGCCGCTACCTGCAAGTGGAGGAATACACCGGCCTGTCGCTGGTCGCCACCCTTCACGGCGAAAAGTATGCCACGTATGACCGGCTCGACGCGGTTGAAGCCGGAATCGGCGCCACCCTCCGGCGCCGGTTCGGACTCGGACCCGAGGCGTGGACGGCGGCGATGACCCTCGCGGGAGGGCAATCGTCGGTGGTCGACCACTACCGGAGCGCCCGGTTCGCTGCGGCGCAGGTATCGCTGTCCCGCTGGTTCGCGGAGCGCCTGTCGCTGGATGTATCCCTTGCGTACGACACCCGGCGCCCCCTCGAAACACCCCCCATCGACAGCTACGCAACCACGCCATCGGACGTGTATGACCTCTCCGGTCAAAGCGTGGCGGTGGAGGGGGGCTACCTGGTCGGCGAAGAGGGGATCGTCACCCTCCGGGCCGCCTACCGGGACGGGGATATCGTTTCGTCCGTAAAGCCGACCAAGTGGGTCAACAAGGCGGCCAAAGCCGTCACCGACGATCAGGCGTTCGACCAGCGGATCGCCTACCGGATCGGGGCGCGGACGACCACCCTCGGCGTCGGCTATACCCACGCCCTCTTCACCGGCGGATCGGTGAGCGCCGGGTACGAATATCGTTCGTCCGCCGCCGACGGCGGGCTCTCCTACACCGGGTCGATCCTGCGGGCGACCCTTCTGTACTCCTTCTAACCATGCGCCATATAAAGAGGACGCTGTTTGTCGGCCTGCTGGTCCTGGCGACCATGGGAGGGGCGGGGGCCGCCTTTGCGGACGAGATCGTGGCGACGGTGAATAACGCCAAGAGCGGCGAACCGGTGGGAGGGGCGGTGGTCTTCGCCATGCCCCGGGGGGGCGCTCCATCGCTGACCGTCCGATCGGCCAAGGTCGATCAGGTGAACAAGGAGTTTGTCCCCCATGTGACCGTGGTTCCGCTGAACACCCCGGTCTCCTTTCCCAACAGCGACAACATCAGCCATCACGTTTACTCCCTTTCCGAGACCAAGCGTTTCGAGTTGCCGCTCTATAGCGGAACCCCCTCCCGGCCGGTCCTCTTCGACACCCCCGGCCCGGTGGCGCTTGGGTGCAATATTCACGACTGGATGTCGGCATACATTTACGTTACTCCCACCCCCTACTACGCCTTCACCGACGCCAAAGGGAA
>JADGCD010000007.1 GCA_015229165.1 Nitrospinota bacterium
GAAACTCCTGCGCCAACGCGCCGTGGGCGATGATCAGGTAGCCGGTCTGCCGGTCCGCGCCAAACCATTTGCCGCCGGTCAACGCCAGAAGCGCAAACACCGACGTGGCCGCGTCGGCGACCACATGCAGATAGGCGGAGCGCAAATTGAGGTCGTGATGGTGGAAATGACCGTGCGGGTCGTCGTGACGGGAATGGCCCCCTGACAGAAGCCACGCGCAGGCGAGGTTGACCGCCAACCCGGCGGCGGCGATGACGATGGCCTGGTCGTACCGGATGGGGGCGGGGGCGATCAGCCGCTCGACCGAATGGTACAACATCAGAGCGGCGATACAGGTCAGGAAAAGGGCGCTGGTATAGCCTGCCAACACCTCGATCTTCCAGGCGCCAAACGAGAATCGTTCGTCGTGCGCATAGCGTCGGGCGAAGCTGTAGGCCGTCGCCGACAGGCCCAGAGCCAAGGCGTGCGAGCTCATATGCCACCCGTCAGCCAGCAGGGCCATCGAGTTGAAGGTCCAACCGCCGACGATCTCGACCGCCATCATGATAACGGTCAGGAGAACCGCTCGGCGGGTGTTCCGCTCGGCGGCCCGGTCTCCTTCGTCAAATACGTGGGCGTGGCTCCGGTCGGCGTCGGGAGAGGACGTTCGCATCGGCTCCGTCACGCTCCCTCTCCCTTCGCCGGTTCCCGTAAGATCAGTCCTCGATTTTGGAGAACTGCGATTTTCCCACGCCGCACTCGGGGCAGACCCAATCGTCGGGAATCTCCTCGAACGCCGTACCGGGGGCGATGCCGCCGTCGGGATCGCCCGCCGCCGGGTCGTAGACATAGCCGCAGATATCGCAGATGTATTTGTCCATTGTGTCGGTCCTTTCGTTTCTTCGGGTATGTTCGGGGTGGCGTTTCAGATCGTCGCTTCCGCGAGCGCCCTTTCCAGATCGTTCAGGATTTTCTCCAGAACGTCCCGGTGGGAAAGCTCCTGCTTGGCGAGGAAGATGAACATCTCGCGCGATGATTCGTCTTCATACCGCTCGGCCATTTCCATGTAATATTCGTACGCTTCAAGCTCCCGGGGTATGGCGATGATCAACGCTTCGATCTTCGCCTTGAGATCCTTGATGCGGTTTCTGTCGGGCATGATCGCTCCTTGCTCAGATGAACTTGCTGCCAAGGTGGCCGAGGTAGGTGGCGCACCCGGTGGCGAGCCAGACGGCGCTGGCATAGGCGATCCCGATCCCCCCCCCCACCGCCACGGCCTCCGGATCGGCGACCCGCAGGGCGATGGCCCCCGCCGCCAAGAGGAAAAAGAGGACGCCGAAAATCAGCTTGTGGGTGAAGATCGCGGTCCGGCGTCCCTGAAAACGGGTCCGCCAGTCGTAACCGCCGGAGAGGTAGGTGAGAGGAATCGCCAGCGTCCCGAACAGCGCGCAATAGAATGCGGCCGCTTCCATCTCCCGGTCGCCGGTGACGAAATACATGACAAGGAGAACCGACGCCACCGGAAAGAGCCCGTTGGTGAAGTGGCTGCCGATATGATGCAGGTGGACAGGAAGTTTCTTGAGATTCATGCCTGTCTTTGCCGCCGTGCGGCCCGGTTAGCGAAGATCGACGGTCAGCACGCCCGATCGCTCCCCTTCGATGCCATCGACATCGACGGCGGCGATCGCGTAGTCGTCCTTGTCTCCCCGCTTCATTCCCTTGATGATGAAGAAGGTCTCCTTGACCTCGGTCAGCTTTCTGAAGCCGAGGAAACTCTTCACATAGACGTTGTAATGATCGATATCGACTTCGGGGTTTCTCGCCCACTTGAGGTACACCTGGCCGGAGTTGGCGTCGTAGCTCAACCCGCCCACCTTGGCGGGGACGCTCTTGGTCGAGGCGGACACGGTCGGCGAATAGTCGGACTCTATGCCGTATTTGTCGATGGCCCGCACCTTGTACCAGCAGGTCACGCCGTCCTTGAGCCGGTCGTCAAGGAAATAGGGCTGTTCGGCGGTCGCCTGCCCCAGCTTGCCAAATTCCCCCCCGGCCGTGTCCGACTTGTATATTTCATAGTGGTGCAAGTCGACCTCCGGGTTTTTCCGCCAGGTCAGCGGAATTTGCCGGGGCCGGTTGCTGATAGCACGCACCTCTTCCGGCGCCAGCGGGGCAGCCTTGGTGGTGGCGGAGATAGCCGCAGAAAGATCGGATTTCGAACCGGCCCAGTTGTAGGCGGCGATCTTGTAGAAATAGACGGTGAAATCCTTCAGCGTCCCGTCGCCGAAGAGGTTCCCCTTGCCGTTGTCGAGGTACTCGGTTTTATCCCGGTCCTTTATCTCGGCGATCTCCTGATACGGCCCCCCTTCCTCCATGCTCCGGTAGAGGTAGTAGCCCCGGACGTTTTCATCCGAATGCTTGCGCCAGCTCAGGGGAATCTGGCGCGGTTGCCATCCCCTCCCCTCCAGCCCGATGGGGGTGCGTGGGGGGGGGAGCGTCGTGGCGGACCGGGCGTCGCTATGGGAACCCTCATCCTGATACTTGCTGTAAGCCGCGACGGTGTACCAGTAGGTGGTCGCATCGTTGAGTTTGGGTGAGGTCTTGCTTCCGTCGGTACCGTAGTCCCAGAACTCGACCTCTTTGAGGTTCCGGATATCCTTCAGCAGCTCCCACTTGTCCGCCCGGTCACCGCGCCGGTAGACCCGGTAACCGGCCACCCCGGCCTGCGAATGTTCTTTCCAGGTCAGCTTGACCGCCCGAACATCCCCTTCGGCCTTGAACGACGCCGGAGGGGCGGGGGGCGCCATGGTGGCCCCCCGAACCGGCGCAGACTTGTCGGAGGCGACCCCAAAATTGTTGACGGTTTCGATGGTGTAGTAATAGACCGTCGAATCTTTCAGTTCGTTGCCGAAACCCTGCTCGTCGACGTAGGTCACTTCGGTGGCGTTGCGGATGGTCCCGATCTTTTCGTAGGGGCCCTTCTCGTGGAACGACCGGTACACGGTGTAGCCGGCGATTTCCGGCTGGGCGTCGTACTCCCACGAAATCTCGATCCGGCGGAAGGTGGGAGACACCGCCTTGAGCGCCTGCGGCGGCGCGACACGGGTTCGGACATAATCGCCCCGTTTGGGGGACTCTTTTCCCCCCTGCAATTTGACGTCGGAATGGGAATCGTTGGCCGCAAGGATGGTGGCCACGCAGACCTCGATCTGCTTGACCCGGATGAACTCGCCGGTCTTGGGGTTGACGATCCGTTTCCCCTTCTGGACGACGACCAGGCGATCCCCTTTGTTCATCCCCTGTTTGAGCCCAAGATTGACGATACCGGTTCCCTTTTTGAGATCGACATCGAGGAGGGTCCCTTCGAAATAGACCCCTTCCCGGTCGGTCTGCCCTTTCGGCGCCGCCGAAGCGGCGAGGGGGGCGAGAAGAAGAGCCGCGACGGCAATGGCCGCCACCCGAGGGAATCGCTTAAAGGCCTGTTTCATGTTATCCGCGCGCCGTTCGAATTAAGTTCGTTATTGTCGCATGAATGGTACAGAGCCTCAACGCCATTCGTAGCCGCTCAGGGGCGCTACGCGACGATGTTCACCAGCTTGCCGGGAACAACGATCACCTTGCGGGGGGGCTTCCCCCCCAGGCTCTCGACGATCTTCGGGTCGTTGAGGGCGGTCTCTTTTACCGCTTCCTCGGACATGTCGGCGGGAACGGTGATCCGGCTCCGCAGCTTCCCGTTGACCTGCACCACGATGAGGAGTTCGTCCCTCGTCAGGCAGAGGGGGTCGGCCACCGGCCACGGGCGATCCCAGAGGGGGGCTTCGGGGGCGATCCGGCTCCAGAGGTCGGTGGTCAGGTGGGGGGTGATCGGATAGAGAAGGGTCAGCATCGTCCCCACCGCTTCGGCCAGAACCGCGTCGCCGCCGGTCCCCTCCCCCTGGCCGCCGTCGGCGCCGAAATGACCGGTGACGCCGTTCAACATCTCCATGACCGCCGCCACCGCCGTGTTGAACTGGAACCGTCCGAAATCGCCCCGGACCCGCTCGATGGTCCGATGGGTCAGACGGCGGATGTCGGCCAGCTCTTTGGGGAGATCGGCGGGAGTCGCCGGGGCCGCCGCCCCTTTGAGACGGTTAAGACTCCCGATGACGAACCGGCTGATCCGGTTCATGAAGCGGGACGCCCCTTCGATCCCGGCGTCGGACCATTCCAGATCCCGTTCGGGGGGGGCGGCGAACAGGATGAACAGTCGGGTGGCGTCGGCGCCGTATTTGGCCGCCATCTCGTCCAGCGGCACCACGTTCCCTTTTGACTTGCTCATCTTGGCCCCGTCCTTGACCACCATCCCCTGCGTCAGGAGCCGGGCGAACGGTTCGGGCCGTGAAGTGACGCCGATGGAGTGGAGGAAGCGGTTGAAGAACCGGGCGTAGAGGAGGTGGAGGATGGCATGCTCGATGCCACCGACGTATTGGTCCACCGGGGTCCAGTAGTCGAGGTCGGCCTTGTCGGCAAGGGCCGCTTCGCAACGGGCTGAAGGGTAACGGTTGAAGTACCAGGACGAACACATGAAGGTGTCCATGGTGTCGGTCTCGCGGCGTCCCGGCCCGCCGCAGGCGGGGCAGGCGGCTTCGTAGAAGGCCGGATCGGTGTGCAACGGCGACTTGCCATCCTCCGGGAAGGGGATGTCGGTCGGCAAGATCACCGGCAGGTCGGCGTCGGGAACCCGCACCGGACCGCAGGCGGGGCAGTGGATCACCGGAATGGGGGAGCCCCAATAGCGCTGCCGGGAAATGCCCCAGTCGCGGAGGCGGTAGTTGACCTGCCGCTTGCCGATATTCCGGCGCTCCAGCTCCTCCACCACCCGTTCGATCCCCATGCCACGATTCTCCTGTCCGGAAAACGGACCGGAGTTGACCATGATCCCGTCGCCGGAGAAGGCGTCGGTCATGCTCTCCGCTTCGGCCAGCCAGTCCTTGTCGTCGCCCCCCTCGGGAGCGATGACGATCCGGATGGGGATGTCGTACTGCCGGGCGAAGGCGAAGTCCCGCTCGTCATGGGCGGGGACGCTCATGATGGCGCCGGAGCCGTAGTCAATCAGGACGAAATTGGCCAACCAGATCGGAATCAACTCGCCGTTGAGGGGGTTGCGGGCGAACCGGCCGGTGAAGACCCCCCGCTTTTCCGCCTTTTCGCCGGTCCGCTGCTCTGCGTCCTGCCCGGCCATTTCGTCGATGAACGCTTTTACCTCCCGTTCAGTTTCAATTCCTTCGGCGAGCTTGAGCGCAAGCGGATGCTCCGGGGCCAACGCCATGAACGTGGCGCCGTAGAGTGTGTCGGGGCGGGTGGTGAAGACGGTGATCTCCCCTCCCCCCTCGACCTGGAAGGTCACCTCGGCGCCGACCGATTTGCCGATCCAGTTGCGTTGCATGGTCAAGACCCGCTCCGGCCAGCCGTCGGTCAGGCCGTCGAGCCCGTCCAGCAGCTCCTCGGCGAATGCGGTGATTTTCAGAAACCACCCCTCCCGCTCCTGCAGGACGACGGTGTTGTCGCACCGCCAGCAAGCGCCGTCGACCACCTGCTCGTTGGCCAGGGTCGTTCCGCAGCTTTCACACCAGTTGACCGGTGACGACTTCCGGTAGGCGTACCCTTCGTCCAGCATCCGGGCGAAGATCCACTGGGTCCATCGGTAATAGCCGGGGTGGCAGGTGGCCACCTCCCGGTCCCAATCGTATGAAATGCCCATCAGCTTGAACTGGCGGCGCATCTCGTCGATGTTGCTCATGGTCCAGGTGGCGGGGTGGCTTTTCCGCTGGATGGCGGCGTTCTCCGCCGGCATGCCGAAGGCGTCCCACCCGATGGGATGGAGGACGTTTTTCCCCTCCATCCGCTTCATGCGGGCGATGGCGTCGCCGATGGTGTAGTTGCGCAGGTGGCCGACATGCAGCTTCCCTGACGGGTAGGGAAACATTTCGAGAAGATAGTACTTCTCCCGGGTCGGATCGGTGGAGACGGCGAAGGTTTTATCCGCCTCCCACTGGTTGCGCCAGCGTTCTTCGAGGGTTCTGAAATCGTAATATTCGGCCATGGTTCCCGTCGGTTGATGCGTAGGTAAAGTGCGCATTATACCCGATCCCCCACCACTGTAAGGAGAAGAGGGGGAATCAATGTTCACGGTTTTGGCACAGGCCTTGCCATCCCATCGGGCATGAACCGATGGGAGCCTCACCGTGAGTAGATTCTGCCGGATCGTGGCGATGGCGATGGCCATTTCTGCCGGAATGTCGCTGATGGCGCCCCGGATCGCCGAGGCGGCGTATGCCAAGGCGGTCCCTCCGACGCTGGTCGACCGAGGGGATGGGTTCGTCTATTTCACCGTCTATAACGGCTGGAGTCATCCGATCACCAACCTCTTCGGAAAAGTCTACGGATACGGCCTTCGTGGCCTTCGGGGGGCGATGCTGATAAACAATCCCGATCAGGCCGGGATGAAGGTTTCCATCGGCCTGCACCGGCCCGGAACCTACGCGCTCTACCGTTTCAAAACGCCGGAAGGATGGACCGTTTTCCCCCGGTATGCCCTGACATTGGTGGAAGAGAACCTGTTTCACAAGAGGGATGACCGATGATGAAGATACTCCCCCTGCTCCTTGCCCTCCTCCTCCCCGCAACGGCGCAGGCCGCCGACAAGGAGGCCAAGCCCCCGATGCGGGAGAACCGGGTGGTCTACGATCTCTACCGGACCGAGCAGAGCTATGAAGATTTCCGGCTCCATTTTCCCCAGTTCACCGGGGGAGAGCCGGTCTCGTGGGGCGAATTCAACGCCCCCACCGCCACACCCGGCATCTGGGCGCCTGCGCCGCAGGAGGTTCATGTCCCCTCTCTTCCGTCAAAGCATATGAAAGTCCGGCTGGTTTCGACTGACGAGCGGTGCGACAGCGCTTCCCGGGCGCTTTTCCTGATCGACGCCGACGGGAAAGAGCGGCTCTACGCCTACGTCTACCACGCTTGCGACCGCTCCGGGTTGCTGACCTCCGCCGGTATCCAGACCCAGTATCTCTACAAATATGGAATGTACGACGAGAAGATTTTCGACCGGGAGATGATCCTCTACCGGAATGTCCGTGATCGCTATCGTGTGGGGGTGGCGCCATGGAACTCCCCCGACGGCGCAGCCGGTGTGGCCATCACCGTCATCGACGACACCCTTTTTTCCTCGACCCTCACTTCGTGGAAAGTATTGATCAAACGGACCTACGAACAGGCGCAAGCGATGCTATAAGCGACTTGAACATTGCGCAATAACTAATTGTAATTGCGTCTTATGCAATTTGCGCCATTCGTGCGTCAATATTCGCCTCACGCGAGTTCTCGCCTGTGCCGATATAGGAGGCAGGAGAACGAGAAAAGCCATGAGCGCCTATCCCATCAAACCAATCGACACTTTCAGCCGGAGAAGTGACGCTACCCCCCTGACCCGCGCCGCGTACGAGGAGCTCAATAGCGTCAGCCGTCCCCGGGTGGCCCAAGAGCCGGCAAAGGTGGAGATCAGCTCCGCCGCCGGTCGCCAGTCGATGCTTGCAGCCCTCAAGCAGAAGTTCAACGTCGGCCCGGTGGCCGCCTCTCTGGTCGGGTCGCTGACTCCTTCCCCCTCCTCCGGCTTCTCGTCCGGGCTCTATGCCGGAGTGGGGCAGCTCTCCTCGTCGCAGGTCCATTCGCTTATCAACGGGTACGTCTGAACCCCCTGCGCGGGGGTATTTCGCCCCCCGGTAGTTGAAAGAGGTCTTCACCGGTCAAGACAGAGTCGGCGAAGACGCCGGACTGTTCTTGATTGACGCCGCGAAGAGAGCAGGCGAAAGCCTGTTCATTGCATTCCCCCGCCTCATCATCTATCCTGAACGCTGACCCCCGGGGCGCCGGAGAGCCATCTCTCCCGGCTGAGACGGACCCGTGGAACCTGATCCGGTTCGGACCGGCGGAGGGAGTGGCGGTCGCGCATCCTCTCTTTCGTCGTCCATCGATGGAGAGCATTTGCATGACGACCCAGCTCTTGGCCGCCCGGCGCGGCGAAATCACCCCCGCCATGGAACAGTGCGCCGCCCGGGAGAAAATCTCCCCGGAAATCCTGCGCCAGCGAATCGCCGCCGGAACGGTGGTTATCACCAAAAACAACCGCCGCTCCATCGCCGGTCTAGCGGTGGGCGAGAGGCTGACCACCAAGGTCAACGCCAACATCGGCTCGTCCCGGGACGACGCCGACATGCAAAACGAGATCGACAAGCTCAAAGTGGCCATCCACGCCGGGGCCGACGCGGTGATGGACCTCTCCACCGGCGGCGACATTCCCGCCATCCGGGCTGCGATTCTGGCCGACTGCCCTATTCCCCTCGGGACGGTGCCGATCTATCAGGTGGCCGCCGAAAACGTGGCCGCAGGGCTGCACCTGATGGACATGACCGGCGACCAGTTGCTTACCGCCATCGACCATCACGGCCGGGACGGGGTCGACTTCATCACCATCCATTGCGGCATCACCCGGGAGTCGGTAAACCGGCACAAGGGGCAGGGACGGCTGCTGGACATCGTCTCGCGGGGGGGCTCGCTGCACGCCAAGTGGATCGAGTACCACGGCAAGGAGAACCCCCTCTACGAGCGGTACGACGAGTTGCTCGACATCGCCCGGGAATACGACATGACCCTGTCGCTCGGCGACGGCTATCGCCCCGGCTGTCTGGCCGACGCCACCGACCGGGCTCAGGTGCAGGAGACCATCATCCTGGGTGAGCTGGCCAAACGGGCCCGCGACGCCGGCGTGCAGGTCATGATCGAAGGGCCGGGACACATGCCGCTGGACCAGATCGTCGCCAACATGAAGCTGCAGAAGCGGCTCTGCGACAACGCCCCCTTCTATGTCCTCGGGCCGCTGGTCACCGACGTAGCGCCCGGCTACGACCACATCACCAGCGCCATCGGAGGGACCGTGGCCGCCGGGGCGGGGGCCGATTTCCTCTGCTACGTCACCCCGGCGGAGCATCTGCGCCTGCCGACGTTGCAGGATGTCCACGAAGGGGTCATCGCCACCCGGATCGCCGCCCACGCCGGTGACATCGCCAAGGGGATCCCCGGCGCCCGCGACTGGGACGACAACATGGCCCGCGCCCGCAAACGGCTCGACTGGAACGAGCAGTACCGCCTTGCCATCGACCCGGAGCGGGCCCGCGCCCGCCGGGCGGAGACCAATCCGTCGGACGACTCGGTTTGCACCATGTGCGCCGCCCTTTGCTCCATCAAGACCGGCAACGACGACTACGCTGCGCTGGCCGCCGGGGAGAAGAAGGGCTCGTAATCGTTGCGCCACTTTCTGGTCGCCCCCGACCGCATCGTCGATGGCGTGGTCACCCTCGACCGGGACGACGCCCGCCACGTGGCGACCGTGCTTCGCATGCGCCCCGGCGACGAGATCGTCGTCTCCGCCGACGGACGAAGGTGGCGTTGCCGCCTATCGACCGTTACACCGACCGGAGCGACCGCCGAAACGCTGGACGAGGCGCCCCTCCCTCCTCCCGAAACACCGGTGACGCTGGTTCAGGCGGTTCCAAAGGGGAAAAAGATGGACGACATCATCCGGATGGCCACCGAAATCGGGGTTGACCGGATCGTCCCCCTGATTCTCTCCCGGTGCGAGGGGAGGCCGACCCCCGACAAGATCGAACGGTGGCAGGCCATCGCCCTGTCCGCCGACAAACAGTCCCGCAGTCTGCGCCCGACAGTGGTGGCGGCTTCGGCGACCCTCGACTCCCTCATTGTGGACGCCGGGTTGAAGCTTCTCCTCTGGGAGGGGGAGGCCCCCTCCCTCCCGACGGCCCTGGCCAACCACCCGGCGCCACGGCAGGTTACCCTCCTGATCGGCCCCGAGGGGGGAATCGCCGACGACGAATACCGTCGGCTCGTGGCGCAGGGGTTCCTCCCCGTGTCGCTGGGGCCGAAAATCCTCCGGACCGAAACCGCCGGGGCCGCTGCGCTGGCGGCGCTGCGCTCCCATCTCGACCGATAATGCGCACCATCAATATTTCCGAAAAGGCCGCCGACATCCATTCGTTCATCGTGATGGACGTTCTGGAACGGGCCAAGGAGCTGGAAAAGGCCGGGGCCGACATCGTCCACTTCGAGATCGGCGAGCCCGATTTCGACACCCCCGATGTGGTCAAGAAGGCGGGGATCGCCGCCATCGAAGCGGGGAAGACCAAGTACACCGCCTCGCTGGGGTTGCGGGAGCTGCGCAACGCCATCGCCGACCACATGCGGGACACCTATGGCGTCACCATCCAGCCGGAACAGGCACTGGTGACGTCGGGAACTTCCAACGCCCTCTTTCTGGCGCTGGCGGCGATCATCGATCCGGGGGACGAGGTGATCATGTCCGACCCCGGTTACGCATGCTATCCGAACTTCGTCAGCTTCCTCGGCGGCAAACCGGTCACCGTTCCGTTGCTCGAAAGCGAGCGATGGCAGTTCTCTCCCGACCGGATCGCCGCGAAGATCACCCACCGGACGAAGGCGATCCTGGTCAACGCCCCCGCCAACCCGACCGGCATGCTGCTGGACGACGCGGTGATGGAGAAGATCGCCTCCCTTGGCCCGCTGGTCATCTCCGACGAGATCTATCACGGGATGGTCTACGAGGGGAAAGCCCGGTCGATGCTGGAGTTCACCGACCACGCTATCGTCATCGACGGTTTTTCCAAACGGTACGCCATGACCGGCTGGCGCCTCGGCCACGCCATCGCCCCTCTCCCCTATCTTCGTCCGCTCCAGAAGATGCAGCAGAACTTCAACATCAGCGCCAACTCCTTCGTCCAGTGGGGGGGCGTGGCGGCGCTGCGGGAGGGGGCGTCGTTCGTCGAAGAGATGCGGGCCGTCTTCGCCCTACGGCGGACCGCCATGATCGATGGGCTCCGCTCCATCGGGTTCCCCGTGCCGACGCCGCCGCAGGGGGCCTTCTACGTCATGGTCGACGCCCGCCGCTATTGCGCCGATTCGCTGAAGCTTTCCTCCGACATTCTTGAAGAGGCGCACGTCGCCGTGACGCCAGGGATCGACTTCGGACCGGGGGGGGAAGGATACCTGCGTCTCTCCTTCGCCACTTCGGTGGAGAACATCGCCCGGGGGATCGAGCGTTTGGGGCGCTTCTTCACCAACCGGCGTTAGCCTCGTGCTACCATCGACGCCATGAACCAGACGACCGCCGAAACCCGCGTCATCGCCACCTGTCTGGTGGTCATCACCTTCATCGCCCTCGGCTTCGCCCTTGCCTACCTGAAACCGGTGCTGGCCCCTTTCACCCTGTCGCTCCTGTTCGTGCTTGCCCTCAATCCGTTCATCGACGTTCTCGAACAGAAGGCCCGCCTCTCCCACGCCCTGTCGGTGGTGATTACGCTGGTGGTGGCGGCGGCGCTGCTCCTCGGCTTTGGCGCCATGCTCTCGGTGTCGGTGGTCAACATCGCCGAAAACGCCGATGTATACCGGGTCGAGCTGACCCGGCTGATGGAGAGCATGACCCGTTGGTTCCCGAGCCTGCATTTGGAAAATGGGGCCGGCCAGATGGCCGCCTCACTCCCCAATGCGCCGCTGGAGAGCCTCAACGGTTTCATCGCCGGATTCGTGGGGGGGCTTTTCAACCTCCTGTCCAACGGCTTCCTGATTCTGGTCTTTTCGATGTTCCTGCTGGTCGGTCAGGCCACCCGAACCGATCCGGAGGGGACGGGGCTCTTCCCGGAGACCCTCCGGAGCGTCCAACGGTACCTGATGCTCAAGGCGGCGGTTTCGGCGGCCACCGGGCTGTTGCACGGGCTGATTCTCTGGGCGCTGGGGGTCAAGTTCGCTTTCATCTTCGGCGTTCTGGCCGGGCTGCTCAATTTCATCCCAACCTTCGGCCCGGTGATCGCCGTTCTGGCGCCGTTGCCGTTCCTTCCTCTCTCCCCCGACCTGACGATCGTCACCGGCTCCCTGGCGATCATCCTCCCGTCGCTTCTCCATTTCACCGGCGGCAGCGCCGTGGAGCCTCGCATCTTCGGTGGCTCGCTGGATCTGTCGCCGGTGACGATCCTGTTGTCGCTGATCTTTTTCGGCATGATCTGGGGTGTGGTGGGAATGTTCATTTCGACCCCTTTGACCGGGGCGCTCAAGATCGCCCTTGAGAAAAGCGACTACACCCGCCCGGTGGCTCTTTTCATGGCCGGACGAGTGGAAGAGGCGCTCGGCGGCATGAAAGGCTGAACCGCAGTACTGCCCCCTTCCCCACAGAAGACCCATTGCCGTTCGGCCGGAAGGCTCCCATACTGGGGTGAGAAAGGAGCGTGACACCATGACACACGCCACCGACGAAAAGAGCATCATCCTCCCCGATCTCCCCTACCCCATCGGCGCATTGGCGCCGGTTCTCTCCGAAGAGACGCTGCGTTTCCATTACGGCAAGCACCATCAGACCTATGTCGACAAGCTCAACAGCCTGCTCCCCGCGTCACGCTTTGTCGGCGCTTCACTCGACACACTGGTGAAAGAGGCGGAGGCGGGCCCGCTCTTCAACAACGCCGCCCAGATCTGGAACCACACTTTCTACTGGAACGGTCTCTCTCCCGACGGGGGGAAGAAACCGCAAGGGGGGCTGGCGAAAGCTATCGACGACTCTTTCGGTTCCTTCGATGCGTTCAAGGCCAAATTCACCGAGACCGGGCTGAACCTTTTCGGCTCCGGCTGGGTATGGCTGGTCAAAGGGACCGATGGCAAGGTGGCCGTTATCCCCGGCGCCAACGCGGCCAATCCACTACGCGACGGGCTCCGTCCCCTGCTGACGGTCGATGTCTGGGAGCATGCCTTCTACATCGACTACCGAAACGGCAAGAAGGCCTATCTCGACGCGATATGGGAGATTGTGAACTGGCGGTTCGCCGAGGAAAACTTCGCCCGCTGACAAAAAATGGGGCGACCTCAAAAGGTCGCCCCGACTGGCTCGCCGGTTGCAGCCCTTGGCGGGGGCTATTTTAGCGTCAGCTTCTTGTACTTGCTGCGCCGATTCTCTTCCCTGCCCCCCAACTCTTTCATCTTCACCGCTTCGTACTCGGCGAAGTTCCCTTCGAACCAGCGAATCTTCCCCTCCCCTTCGAAGACCATCAGGTGGGTGCATATCCGGTCGAGAAAGAAGCGGTCGTGGCTGATGACCATGACGCAGCCGGGGAAGTCGAGGAGCGCGTCTTCCAGCGCCCGTAGCGTGGTGACGTCGAGGTCGTTGGTCGGCTCGTCCAGCAACAGGGTGTTGCCGCCGGCCTTGAGGAGTTTGGCCAGATGGACCCGGTTCCGCTCGCCGCCGGAGAGGTCTCCGACCTTTTTCTGCTGGTCGGGCCCCTTGAAGTTGAACCGCCCCACATAGGCCCTGGCGTTCATCTGGCGCCCGCCGATGTCGATGACGTCGGCGCCTCCCGTGATCTCTTCGAAGACCGATTTACCCCCAGCCAATTCGTCCCGGTGTTGATCGACGTAGGAGAGGGCCACCGTTTTGCCGACCCGGATGCTCCCGGCGTCGGGGGTGTCCTGCCCCACGATCATCCTGAACAGGGTGGTCTTGCCGACGCCGTTGGGACCGATGAGGCCGACGATGGCGCCGGGAGGGACGATGAACGACAGGTCGCCAAAGAGGCTCCGTCCGCCGAACCCTTTTCCCACCCCCTCGGCCACAATGACCTCGTCGCCCAATTGTGGGCCGGGGGCGATCTGGATGTCCAGCGAGGTGACGTCGACCTCCTTGTGCGAGGCCGCCAGTTGTTTGAACTCCTTCACGCGCGACTTGCTCTTGGTCCGCCGGGCGCCGGGATTGCTCTTGATCCAGGCCAGCTCCTGCTCGATATGTTTGCGGTTCGACGCCGCCTGTTTTTCGGAGAGGGCCATCCGGGCCGCCTTGGCCTCCAGCCAGGCCGAGTAGTTTCCCTCAAACGGAATGCCGCGACCGTTGTCCAACTCCAGAATCCACTGGGTGATGTTGTCGAGGAAGTAGCGGTCGTGGGTGACGACGATCACGTTTCCCGGATAGGCGCGAAGCTGCCCTTCGAGCCACTCCACGGTCTCGGCATCCAGATGGTTGGTCGGCTCGTCCAGCAACAGGATGTCGGGCTTTTGCAGAAGCAGTTTACACAGCGCCACCCGGCGCCGCTCACCGCCGGAGAGGGTCTCGACCTTCTGGTCATCGGGGGGGAGCACCAGCGCGTCCATGGCCACGGCGACCTGCCGGTCCAACTCCCAGCCATCGACGGCGTCGATCTTGTCCTGGAGCCTGCCCATCTTCTCCATGAGCGCGTTCATCTCGTCGTCGTCCATCGGCTCGGCCATCTTCATGGAAATGGCGTTGAACTCTTCGATCATCCCCTTGATCTCGGCGAACGCCTCTTCCACGTTCTCCCTCACTGTTTTGTCGGGGGTCAGGCGGGGCTCCTGCGCAAGGTATCCGACCCGGATCCCCTTTTTCGGCTCCGCCATGCCGGTAAAGTTGGTGTCTTCCCCGGCCATGATCTTGAGCAGGGTCGATTTTCCCTGACCGTTCTCGCCGACGATGCCGATTTTCGCCCCGTGGTAGAAGGAAAGATTGATGTTCTCCAGTACGGTTTTCTGGGGGTATGCCTTGGTGAGCTGGCTGATGGTGAAAATGAACTCTCCGGCCATGAGTCGGTAATTCCTTGATCGAGAACAGTTTGTATAGGTCCCCACCGCCGGAAGGTCCGGCAGGAAGGGGGTCTTGACGGAGCTGTCATTGTACTAAAGACCGGCGGTCAGGTGAAAGGGCTATCCTTTGCGGCGCCGGTTTCGGTAAGAGAGTTTGACAACGAACGGTCGCAAGCCCATCTTATGTCTAAGATAGGCTATTTATACTTGGGAGCAAGAAAATGAGAACGGGGCGACGGGTGACGGGAAAAGGGGTGGGCTCGTTCAAGGAGCGGCTGAAAGTTCTCATGGGGGACGACAAGCCCTATGCCTGGTGCCGCAAGGTGCAGATCGAAAAGGGGCTCTTCCAGTATTATTGGCAGAAGGGAAAAATCCCGAAGTACGAGAACCTTCTCAAGATCCGCAACTATACCGGATGTTCGCTCGATTGGCTGATGACTGGCGAGGGGGATCCCTTCCCTGACCGGCTGGAGAGCGTCATCGACTCGCTGGCGTCTCTGCTGACCGAGGTGGACGGGCAGATCAACCGGCTGGAGGGGCATCTTGCCCGCTTGCGAAGCATCCGCCAGGAGATCGGCGCGCTGAAACCATAGCGATCAGACGGTGAGAACCCCGAGCGCGATACGAGCGATCATGTCCCTGAAATTGGCCGGGTCGACCGGCTTGATGACGCAGTCGTCCACCCGCGTGTCGGGGGTCAGAATCCAGTTCCGTTTCTCGGCGCTCGACGTCATGATGATGAAATGGAGCGGCGGATAACCGGCGGTTCCTTTCACCTCTTTGGCCAGATCCACCCCGCTGATTCCCGGCAGCTCCAGATCGGAGACCACGATGTTGGGCTCGAAACTTTTGATGGTATCCCGCGCCTGCTCGCCGCTGGAGTCGACTTTGAGGGTGAAGCCGATCTTTCCCAACAGCTCGGACAGCACCCCCCGCTGATAACCGGAGTCGCTGACGACCAGAATCTTGATGGCCTTGGCCCTGAACCCCGGCTCGGAGAGCAGATAATGAACCAGATTTTCCAACCGCTGGCGCAGGTCTCTCTCGCGGGCGCTTTCGCCGTCGGCATGGGCGATCCGTTCGGTCAGACGGGCGTTGAGCCGTTTGAGTTCGATATTCTCGGCGATGTTTTCCTGCTTCCATCGGCTCCTTTTGATCCCTTTTCGGATCTGCGCAAGGGCCGATTCCGGCGCCAGAGGCTCGGTGAGCAGGCCAAAGCACCCCTCGTTGAACAGGAGCGACATCACCGGATACGAAAGCGGCCTGGCCGTGACGAAAATGACGCCGATGCCCGGCTTTTTCATCTGCAGCGCCTGCATCGCCTTGAGCGACGCCAAATCGTCTTCATGGAAACGGGCGATGACCACCCCTGTCTCCCGCTCCTCGACAGGCGCGCCGAAGCGGGCGTCGGACAGGTCGAAGGGGACGGTCGCAAAGCGCTCTCCCCCCTCGGCCAGAAGGGTCTCGACGGCTCCCAACGGGTCGTCGCCGCGGCGGGCGACGATAATCTCGCTCATACGCTCACGATTCCTTGAGTAACTGGTAGTCGGTCACGTCGTAGAAGGGAACCAGCAGATCGGCGAAGAAGGCGTTGACCGCCTCTTCGGGGAGGTGGGACGAGAAAAGGATTTTGATTTGCGTTCCGATGTTTTGCGCCTCGATCTCCTCGACCATCGGGACCGAGCCGTAGACGCTGCCGATCCGGGTGATCCGCTTCAGGATCAGCAGGGCCACGAGGAACGGCTGCTGGTATTGCGGCTTGAACGACAGATAGGCCTGATAGACGCTCTGGCCCGAGTATCTCTGCGCCATCAGGTTGAACTGCTCCAGCGAACCGAGGCTGAAGGTCCGCTGGTTGACATCGACCGGAGCGTCGCCCTTGACCTCTTTTGGTTTCCGGTATTTTTCCAGCGCCTCCCGCAGGGAGGGCTTGATGGCGGGCGTCTGGCCCGAGGCGATGGCCTTCTTGGCCTCCTTGACGGTGTCGGTGGTGTCGAGGAGGATGTCGATGATGTCCGCCGTGATCTCCATCCCCCCGCCGCGAACCCGGTCCATGATGCTCTCGACCTCGTGAATGACCCCGCCCAGTTCGGTGAGGCCGACCATCATGAGATTCCCCTTCATGGAGTGGAATATCCGGAATATCCGGTTCACCAGCTCCTTGTCGGAGGCGTTGTTCTCCAGCGACAGCACCTGTTCGTCGGCCTCCTTGAGCATCTCCTCCAACTCCATGAGGAACTCTTCCCGGTGGCCGATCTGCAACGGGGCGTCTCCCCCGCCTGGCGACAGGCCTGCTTCGGGTTCCTCCGGTCGGGGCGCTGCGACGGCCGCCGGACGCCACGCGTCGGCCTCCCCCTCGTCCCCTGCGTCACGCCTGCTCTTTTGCACTTCGGCGTCATGCTCTTCGACGCGCTTGCGCTTCCCCCGGGAGAGGAGGACCAGCTCCTGCGGATCGACGATAAGCCCCATCCGGTTCCCGGCGATCATGGTGGTGCCGGAGATGCCATGGGTGTTGAATACCGTCGACAGGGGGGTGAAGACCAGCTTCTCGGGGCTCAGCAGCTCCGAGACCCGGACGGCGATCCGCCCGTATTTCGATTCGACGATCACCACGGTGATCTCGTCCTGCTCTTCGATCGGCTCGTCTTTCAGCAACTCGTTCAGGTCGAAGAGGGTGACGATGCCGCCGAGATAGACGATGGAGCGGGCCTTGCCGAAGGCGGAGCTGATCTTGGCCAGGGGATAGCTGAGCGTCGAGATGACATTAAGGATCGGGATGGCGTAGTGGTTTTTCCCCGCCCGGACCGTCAGACAGTCGACGATATTGACCGCCGTCACCTGGGGTATCCGGTAGGTGAAGCGGCTCCCCTTCCCGGGGGTCGATTCGATGGTGATCTCCCCCCCCAACTCCTCGACGTTGCTTTTCACCACATCCATGCCGACGCCCCGCCCGGACATCTGGCTGGCCTGCGCCTTGGTGGAGAGTCCGGGATGATAGATGAAGGCGTGGATTTGGGGCGGTTTCAACGACGCCAGCGCCGACTCCTCCACCAGCCCACGTTTCACCGCCTGGGCCGCCACGGCCGCCAGATCGATCCCCCGGCCGTCGTCCTGGATCTCGATGAAGATGTCGTTTTCTTTCTGGTAGGCCTTGAGCGTGACCGTGGCCACCGGATTTTTCCCCGCCCGTTGCCGCTCCAGCGGATCTTCCACCCCGTGGTCGACGGCGTTGCGAATCTGGTGGTTGAGCGGGTCGTAGAGCTTCTCGGCGATGGTCTTGTCGACAAGGGTCTCTTCCCCCTCGGTGACGAACTCGACCTGTTTCCCCCCCCCTTTGGCAAGATCGCGGATGGAGCGGCGGAACCGCTGGAAGGTCTGGCGGATTTCGACCATCCGGATGTCCATGACCAGACTGTGCAGGTCCGACGATATCCGGTTGCTCGACACCTCCGACGACTTGAGCATGTCCAGACAGAGCTTGTCCAGCGGGCGTGACTGGTCGTAGAACGCCTGGATGCGCCGGTTGGTGGTATGGAGGTTGTTGGAGGTGATGATCACCTCCCCCACCAGGTTCAGCAGGGTGTCCAGATGTTCGATCCGGACCAGCATCCGGTCGAGGGCTTTGTCGTTACTCATAGGAGACCATCAGACGAGCGATCACCTTGTCCAGAAGGGCCGGTTCGATCGGTTTGGCGACGTAGTCGTCGGCCCCCATATTGATGGCCTTGAGCAGGTAGGAGGCGTCGGTATGGGTCGAAAGGACCACCACCGGAATCCGGTAGAGCGACGGGTGACTTTTCACCTCCTGACAAAGCTCGAACCCGTCCATGACCGGCATGACGATATCGGAAAAGATGATGTCGTACTTCTCCGGCGTCTCCTTGAGCAATTCGAGCCCCTGCAGGCCGTCCCCCGCTTCGATGACCGTAAACCCCTTGCGGACAAGGAGATCTTTCATGGCTACCCGCATGGAGTTGTAGTCGTCCACCACCAGGGCTGTCTTCCCCGCGTATTCCATCGTCCGTATTCCTCTGACGCCCCGGATAAAATTGCCGCCTTCGGCCATTATACACGCCCGTCTCCGGGGCCGCCTGTCTTGACCCGGTCCCCGGGGTTGGGCACCATAAGGGCATGCGCCGACTCCTCGTCATCTTTCTGACCGCCGTCATCCTGACCGGCGCGTCCCCCGTTTCGGTCAACCATGCGAAGGAGGGGTTGATCCGCTACGGCGCCGGGGACTATGTCGGCGCTATGGAGTCGTTCCGGATGGCCCGCAGCGCCGATATGGGGAAGGCCGCCTATATGGCGTGGGGGATGGCGACCCTCAGGCTGGAAAAATACCGGTCTGCGGCCGCCAAGTTCGGCATGGCCTCCGGGAAAGACCCGTCCGACGGCGACCCGCTGGCCCTCATGGGTGAAAGCTACCTGCGCGACGGTTCCCCCCGTGAAGCCATCGCCGTTTTCGCCCGGATCGGAAACCGCCCGCTCACCGATCCTGTGGGGGTGAAAATCCTGTGGGGCGTCGCCAGCAACGGGGCGGGCGCCCACGCCCACGCCCTCTCTCTCTTCCGCGAGGCCGGGCGGACGGCGATGCCGCAACGGCGGGGTGAGATCGTGCGGGGAGAAGGGGCCGCATTGATCGGTTTGGGACGGCACGATGAAGCCGACGAACGGCTGGGCCGGTATCTGAGAGAGAATCCCGACGACGCCGGTGCGCTGGCGCTGGCGGGGGAAGCGAGCCTGAAACGGGGTTCCTTCGACACCGCCTCCCGGAGGCTTCGGACGGCCTTGGACAAAGGGGCCCCGGTCGGACCGACCGCCTACAATCTGGCCTGCGCCGAAAGCCGCCGGGGAGCGTTCGACGACGCCTGCGCCGCCCTCCGGCGTTCATGCGCCGCCGGGTTCGACTGCGCGACGCCGATGCGCGCCGATCCCGATCTTCTGCCGCTCAGGGATCGGGGGTGTCTTGATCGCCCCTCCCCGCCGGGTGGGGAGCGGCCAAAGAAAGGGGGACCGTCGCATAGCGGAGGAGGGTCCGAACCGTCAGCAGATCGTCCGGCCCATAGCCAACCCCTCTCCCGATAAGAAGCGCCCCCCCCCGCACCTGCCCGTCGATCATGAAGGGCGCCGCCAACGCCTCGCCCCGCTTGGCCCCTTCGACCCACCCTTCGTCGCACCGGTCGTCGAAGGTGACATTGTTGGTGTAGTCCTCTTTCCCTTCCCGCATGGCCCAAAGGGCGAAGCGGGGAACCGGCGCGTCGTCGGGAAGCCGCCCGAACCGCCCCTCCTCCCCTTCCCACGCCAGCCCGTCGAAAAGGAAATATCCCCGACCGGAAGGGGTCATGCCCAGCAGCGCGGTCACGACTTCGCGGGCTATCTGCTCCGGCCCGCGCGCCGCCACGATGGCAAGCCCCGCATCGACCATCGCTTCCAACCGACGCTCCTTCAGCGTGACCTCTTCGAGCGCCCCGTCGGCTTCGAGCGATTCGGAGGCCCGTTGGGCCAACAGCAGATCGATGGTTTTCGAGAGTCGGCCAAGGGGGTCGTTGCGATGGAGGCTGACGCGGGCGTCGTGGTCGCCGGATAGGGCGCATTCGACGCCCCGGATGATCCGTTCGATACCGGCGCCGTAGGATCTCCGGACGACCGCCGTGGTGATGGCGACGATCACCGCCACCATCGCCACATCGGTGAACGTAAGGGCGCCGGGCATGGGATCAGGCGTTTCCGGCAGGGGTCGGTTCGTAGAGGGTGACCCGGTCCCGTCCGTTGGCCTTGGAGGCGTAGAGGGCCTGGTCGGCCTGTTCCAGCACCCCTTCGAGCGCCAGCCCCCCGTCGCGGGACGGTTCGAAGAGGGAGACGCCAACGCTGATGGTGACCCCCACAAATCCGTCGGCGGTGTCGATGGTGGTGGCCCCCACCGCCATCCGGAGCCGCTCCCCCTGCACCATCGCCTCCTGGGCGGTGACGCCGGGGACCACGACGATGAACTCTTCCCCGCCGAACCGGCCGATGAAGTCGTAGGGGCGCAGCAGCTCCCGCATCCGGGAGGCGGTCTCCCGCAGGACCGCATCGCCGGTCAGATGGCCGAAGGTGTCGTTGACCTGCTTGAAGAAGTCGATGTCGAGCATCATGACCCCCACACTGGTTCCTTCCCTCCGGGCGCGGGTCAGCTCGACGTTCAGGCTCTCCATGGTCTTGAGCCGGTTCCACACGCCGGTGAGCGAATCGGTGGTAGCGTTGGTCCGCAAGATGTTCCGGGCCTGTATCAGCTCGTTCTGCAGGTCGATGATCCTCCGTCCGGCGCGGATACGGACTTTGAGCTCCATCGGGTTGAACGGTTTGACCAGATAGTCGTCGGCCCCGGCGGAAAGACCGGCGATGACGTCGTCCTTCGAGTCGCGGCTGGTCAGGAGGATCAGGTAGCGGTAGGCTTCGATGTTGTGTTCGCGAACCAACTGGCAGACTTCCGGGCCATCGATTTCGGGCATCATCCAGTCGAGGATGGCGATCTGGGCGCCGTCAGGATCGTTCAGGTGGGCCAGGGCCTGACGTCCGTCGCCACAGGTGATCACCTCGTAACCCCACTTCTTGAGCGTCAGGGAGAGGCCAACCCTGGCCAGTTCGTCGTCGTCGGCGACAAGAATTTTCATGGGCGCTTCTGGTTCGTGGCGGACATACGTTCGGAAACGGTGTTTTCGGAATCCTTCGGGATTAGGCGCATACATGATACCGTCATTTGAGGTACCCTTTCCACATAGTCCACTCCGGAAACCGCACACATGTCGATTCATCCTTTCGCCGGCAAACCGGCGCCCCGGTCGATGCTGGCCGACATTCCCCGTCTGATGACCGCCTACTACACCAACCACCCCTCCCCCGACGACCGGGAGCGGCAGGTCTCCTTCGGCACCTCCGGCCACCGGGGGTCGTCGCTGGCCGGGACGTTCAACGAGGAGCATATCGTCGCCATCGCCCAGGCGATCTGCGAGTACCGGGCCGGGATCGGCGTCGATGGCCCCCTCTTCATCGGCAAAGACACCCACGCCCTCTCCGAACCGGCCTTCGTCACCGCGTTGGAGGTCTTCGCCGCCAATGGCGTAGAGGTGCGCTATCAGGAAGGGGGGGGGTATACGCCCACACCGGTCATTTCCCACGCGATCCTGACATACAACCGGGGGCGCAGCGAGGGACTCGCCGACGGGGTGGTCATCACCCCCTCCCACAACCCGCCGGAG
>JADGCD010000080.1 GCA_015229165.1 Nitrospinota bacterium
GGAGGCGTCCGGCGGTGTCGATCAGCAGGACGTTGGCCCCTTCGCGGCCCATGGCGGCCAGCGCCTCCGTCACGATGGCGGAGGGTTTCATGGCCGGAGTGGCAGGGAAGAGGGGGAGTTCGAGACTGGCTGCCAGCGTGGCGAGCTGGTCCATGGCGGCGGGGCGGTAGACGTCGGCGGAGACCACCATGGGGCGGTATCCCTGCCGGGCGATGAACCGGGCCAGCTTGGCGGTGGTGGTGGTCTTGCCCGACCCCTGCAGGCCGGTCATCAGGATGACGGTGGGACCCCGCTCGGCGTAGGTCACCGGGACGGTCGCGCCCCCCAGGAGGTCGGTGAGCCGCTCGTGGACGATCTTGATGAAGCTCTGGCCGGGGGTGAGGCCGGCGACGGTCTCCATGCCCAGAGCCTGTTCGCGGATTTCGGCGATCAGTTCCTTGACCACGCCGACGTTGACGTCGGCCTCCAGCAGGGCCATGCGGACGTCGCGCAACGCGTCGGAGATATTCTCCTCCGAGAGCTTGTGCATGCCGCGCAAACGCTGGACGACCCCTTCGAGCCGTTCGGTCAACCCTTCGAACATTCCTGCTTCTGATCCTGATACTGTCAATGGGAAACGATTATTTTAGCAGAGGATAATCGGGCTGTCCAACATTTTGACGGCGATGGGAATGGGCGAAAAAAACGACCGGCCCCAAAGGGACCGGTCGCGGAACGACGCCCGAAACAGATCAACCGGCGGCGGCTTCCTTGGCGATCAAGTTGTCGATGATTTCGGTGAAGCTGTCGTTGGTCAGGTAGCCGATGGCCTCGTCGTTGACGGTGATCAGTGGCGCCAGCGAGCAGGCGCCGATGCAGGCCACCCGCTCGGGGGTGAAGAGCTTGTCGGGGCTGGTCTCCCCGATCTTGACGCCCATTTTCTCTTTGGCGATCTCGATCAGTTTCTGGGCGCCTTTGACGTGGCAGGCGGTGCCGCAGCAGATCTTGAACATGTATTTGCCCCGGGGGGTGAGCCGGAACTGGGCGTAGAAGGTGGCGACGCCTACCAACTGGGCCTCGGAGACCCGCAGGGTCTTGGCGATCAGCCGGATCGCTTCCTTGGGGAGGTAGCCGAAGTGGACCTGCACCTTCTGCATGATCGGGATGATGCCGCCCCGAACGGTGCTGTATTTTTTCAGGACTTCGCGGACGAAGTCGAGGTCGATATCGTCAGCGGCAACGGGCGCCTTGACGGCGGCGTCGGTGGTCATCGGCGGCGATCCTCCCGTAAAAGGCTTGTCGGTGTCTGGCAGGTCGTGGAAAAACTACCGGAGCCTGCCCCGATAACACATTTCCATACCCTGCCGGGCAGGGGAGACGAGTATCTCCCGAGCACCGAAAATAGCACAGCGCCGGGGCGAATGGTAGCGGAAAAAGAGGGCGACGGACGCAAAACGGGCGGGACGACGAATCGTCCCGCCCGGTGCGGTTACGCCGCGAAAGATCCTAGAAAGTCCAGGGCATGCCGTACATGAAGATCAGCGCCAGAACGAGGACGTACAGGACCGCCCCTTCGATCAGGGCCAGGCCGATCATCATGTTGGTGAAGAGGCGTCCGTAGAAGCCGGGGTTGCGGGACATGGCCTGCAGGGCGCCGTTGACGGCAAGGCCCATACCGATGCCGCCGCCGCCGGCCGCAAGGCCCAGCCCGATGACGGAGCCCATGCCGATGGAGCCGTAGGCGCCTGCGGCGCCGGAGGCTGCGACGGCGCCTTCGGTGGCCATGGCGTCGCCCGCGGCCAGAACCATGGCGCCCAGGGTCAGAAGAAACGTGGTCTTGTTCACTGTGAAAATCCTCCGCAAATGCGTGTTCGTAAAGGTGGTTGCCGTATATGTCGCGCAGACGCCCGATCGCGTCGATTCGCCGTGGTTAATGGGGTTCTTCAAGAGCGCCGGCGATGTAGACCATCGTCAGGAGAATGAAGACCACCGACTGCAACACCGAGGTAAAGACCGCAAAGGCCAGCATCGGCATCGGCAGGAAGAGGGGGATCAGGAAGCCGAGAACCAGGATGATCAGCTCTTCGCCCCGGATGTTCCCGAAAAGCCGCAACGACAGGGTCAGCGGCCGGGCCAGGTGGGAGATGATCTCGATGGGCAGCATCATGGGGGCCATAAGGGGAACCGGCCCGAGGAACCCTTTCAGGTAGTGGGTTCCGTGTTCCTTGAGGCCGACGTAGTTGTAGAGAAAGAACACGATAAGCGCCATGGCGGCGTTGGTGTTCAGGTTGGCGGTGGGGGAGACGAATCCGGGAACCAGCCCGATCAGGTTGCTGACGAGGATGAAAAGGGCCAGCGTCCCGATGAGGGGGAAGTATTTGCGCCCCTCTTTGCCCATGATGGAGTCGGCGAATTCGTACAGGCCGATGATAACCGCCTCGACCAGGTTGTGGAGTCCTTTGGGGGCCATGGTGTTCATGGAGCCTTTGAGCGCCATCCCCAGTAGGATGAAGAGCCCCATGACGAACCAGGTGATGGTCACATGGGGGGAGTGGTGCAGGCTCTCGGGCGCCAGGTAGTTCAGGTAGACAATCGGCTCTTTCATGCGTTCACCTTGGTTGCGGTCGGCGACACGGTCGCTTCGTTCTCTTTGTCGTTTTCGCGTCGCCCGGTAAAGAACCAGACGGCGCAGGCGGCCGGTATGACCGACAGCCCCAGCGCCAGCCCGACCCCGTGGGCCAGGCCAGCCATCAGAAGAATCCCCACGGCGGCGGCGAACAGTGCCGTCTGTCCGGCGGCCACGCCGAGGGCCATGGCCACGCCCCCCTTGGGGTCTCCTTCCGGATCGAGGACGGCGCCCATGAGCGCCGCAAGCGTCCGAAAGTTGAAAACCGCCAACCCCGCCCCCGCCGCAGTGGAAAGGAT
The DNA here is from genome assembly GCA_015229165.1 of Nitrospinota bacterium. Lineage (GTDB taxonomy): Bacteria > Nitrospinota_A > UBA7883 > UBA7883 > JADGGD01 > JADGCD01. Next base: position 2,905 of record JADGCD010000080.1, read on the forward strand.
CAGGTCGGCCCGGCCCGTCAAGAGGGTCGCCGCCACGGCCACCGCCGAAACGGCCAGCGCGCGGCGACCGATGGCGCCGATGGCGTCGACCCGTCGGACGTTCATTCGCTTTTCGACTCCCTGACGGCCATCCGGTAGACGTTGCGGAATCCGGCGATCACTCCGAAGAGGAGAAACAGCAGCATCAGCCACGGTTTCGTGCCGAACTTCCCGTCGAGCCAGAGGCCGAACCACACGCCGATGACGATGGAGACCACCAACTGGGTTCCGACCGTGGTCAGCATGTAGAGCTGCCGGTAGGGTCGTCCGCCGTCGGGGGGTTCCTGCTGTCCGTTCATCGCGGGGATCGGCCCGCAAGGGGCTCCTGTGGCCGCAATTTCAAAGCCGTAACGTTAGCAGGGGACCCGGGGGGTGTCAAGGGGAAAAGGGGGTCATACATCGCGCTGGACGATGTAGTCGGCGATGCCGAGGAGGGTGTCCAGATGCCGGGACTGAGGGAGCGCTGCCAGCCCCCGTTTGGCCCGGTCGACATATTCATGCGCCAGCCGCATGGTCTGGCCGAGGGTGTCGTATTTTTGCAAGATGGCGGTGATGTCGGCCACGGTCTCCTCATCGACGGTGTCGGCGTCGATGGCGGCGCCGATGCGCCCCCGTTCGTCCTCGTTCGCGGCGGCCAGTGCCCGGATCAGGGGGAGGGTGATTTTCCCTTCGGCCAGGTCGGCGCCGATCGGCTTGCCCCAGACTTTCTGGTCCCCCAGCCAGTCGAGCACGTCGTCCACCAGTTGGAAGGCGATGCCGATGGAGGCGCCGTAGCTCCCCAGCCCTTCCACCGTGGCGGCGTCGGCGTTCCCCATGAGCCCGCCGACGCGGCAGCAGGCTTCCATGAGGGCGCCGGTCTTCCGATAGATGGTGTCGAGGTATTCGCTCTCGAAGGTGTCGAGGTTGCACGTGTTGACGAGCTGCAGCACCTCCCCTTCGGCGAGGCAGGTGGTGGCCCGCGCCATGGCCTTGATGATGCGGATGTCGCCGTCGTCGCTCATCATGTCGAACGATTTGGCGAAAAGAAAATCCCCCACCAGCACCGAGGCCTGGTTGCCGAAAGCGACGTTGGCCGACGCGGCGCCCCTGCGGAGGTCGGCGTCGTCAACCACATCGTCATGGAGCAGCGTTGCGGCGTGAATGTATTCGGCCACCACCGACAGATCGACCTCCCGCTCCCCCCCGGCGTATCCTGCCAGCCGGGCGGATACGATGGTCAGGAGCGGGCGAATCCGCTTTCCTCCGCCGCCGATCAGGTAGCCGGAGACCTTGGGGATCATGGCCACGTCGGAGTGGAACCGCTCTTCGATGGCTTTTTCCACGCGATCGAGAACGGGGCGGTACTCCGCCGTCAAGCTTTTGAAATCGATGCGATCGCGGGTCGGTTCGGTCACGGGGGACTCGGTTTGGCGCTCTTTGGTGTGGCGGTTCGGGAAAGATTCAGTATTATGGATAGCCTTGGACAGTGTCAAGGTAAAGAACATCCGTCGCCCGTGCCGCGTCGGTCGCAACAGCCCAAAAGGAAGAAGTCATGCCGTCATCGACCGTCGTCACCCCGTTGGAAAGCATCCGCCTGATCGAAGAGAAGGCTCTTGCGAACGCTCCTCTTTCCGCCGAGGAGGCGCTGGCGGTTCTCCAGACGCCCGACGAGCTTATTTTCGACCTGATCGCCTCGGCCAACCGGGTGCGGCGCCACTACAAGGGGGACGAAGTCTCCCTGTGCTCCATCATCAACGCCAAGTCGGGCCACTGCCCGGAAGATTGCGCGTTCTGCTCCCAGTCGGCCCACGCTTCGACCGCCATCCCGACGTTCGATTTCGTCGGTTCGGGAAAGGTGGTTGAGGGGGCGAAAGCGGCGCTGGCCAGCGGGGCCCACAAGTTCGGCATCGTCACCAGCGGCTACGGCTACTCGGGAAAAGGGCCCAAGCAGGACCTGAACCAGATCCTCGACGCCGTCGCAGCTCTCAAGGAGGGGGTCGACATTCACCGCTGCGCCTCTTTGGGGATCGTCGACGAAGAGACCGCCCGGACCCTGAAAGGGGCGGGGGTGCTGGAGTATCACCACAATCTCGAAACGGCCCGGTCGTTCTTCCCGAACATCTGCACCACCCATGACTACGACGAGGACGTGGAGACGGTCAGGGCGGTCAAGCGGGCGGGGCTGCGGGTCTGTTGCGGCGGGATTCTCGGCCTCGGCGAAAGCGACGAGCAGAGGGTGGAGCTGGCCATGACCCTTCGGGAGCTGGAGGTCGATTCGGTTCCGGTCAACTTCCTGAACCCGATCGCCGGAACCCGTATGGAAGGGGCCGCGCCGATCCCTCCGCTCGACATTCTCAAGATCATCGCCATGTTCCGGATGGTCCTTCCCGACAAGGACATCAAGGTGGCGGGGGGGCGCGAAAAGAACCTGCGCGACCTCCAGTGCCTGATGTTTGCGGCTGGGGCGAACTCGACGATGGTGGGTAACTACCTGACAACCATTGGTCGTCCAGCTAACGAAGACATTCAGATGATCAAGGATCTCGGGCTGAACGTCAAGAATTAGCAGTGTGCATATATACAAATAAATGCGAGCGATAGTTAAGCTGATACGCTAACTTAAGCGCAGGCAATGCTTCTGTGACGTTTCGGTACGTACCCAAGAAAGAACGGTCGGGAAGCCTTGTTATAGGTACCCGACTTGGGTAATACTTCACCCAACCGAGGGGGTGAAGAATGGCGAAATCGAAAAGCTCGCAGTTGTCGTTACGCGAGAAGTTCCACGACGTCAACAACGCCCTGCAGGGGCTCTCCAACCTGATCATCGCCCTGCGTCGGGATGAAACCTACACCCCCGAGATCGGCGATCTGCTGAGCGCCACCTTCGACCGGATCAAGGAGAGGGTGGAGGCCGCGCGGGCGGAGGCGATCGAGGGGATCGCCGCCCCGGCCCCGTCGTCCCGTCCTTCCGCGCCGGTACGATTTCCGGTTCTCCTGGTCGATCCCGACCCGCTCTCGCGGCGGATGTCGGCGGCCCGTCTGAAGGCGCTCGGCTATGTCGCCGTGGCGGTGGACGGCGAGACGGCCGCCCTGGAGGAACTTTCGAGTGACCGGGGTATCCGGGCCGCAGTGGTCGATGCGGTCAATCCCGATTCGACAAGCCGCCTCTGCAAGAGCCTGCTCAGGGCCGCCCCCGATTTGGGGATCATATTCAGTTGTCACGAGTCGGTGTCGCCGCCCGATGCGACGCTTCTCGGTTTCACCCCCGTCGGCACCTTGCGCAAACCGCTCAAGGCTCACCGTGTTGCGGAATTGATGGCGCAGATCGGGAAATTCGACGAGGAGAAGGCCACCTTCTCCGCCAAAGGAGCCGATTGATGAGCGAGCAAAAACCCCTCCCAAAACTGCTGGTCGTCGATGACGAACCGGAGCCGTGCGAGGCCATCGCCGACTATTTCCGCCGCATCGGACATAGCGTGCAGGTGGCGGGAAGCGGGGGAGAAGCCATCGACATCGCCCGTTCGTTCGGGCCGGACATCGTTTTCCTGGATGTCCGCCTTCCCGGCATGAGCGGCATCGAGACCCTCAGAGAGCTTAAACGGAGCCCGCGTGGTATGGAAGTGATCATGGTCACCGGCTTCGCCGACCTCGAGACCGCCGTCAGCGCCCTGCGCCACGGGGCGTGCGACTACCTTCGCAAGCCGTTCAACGATCTCGACCTGCTGGTGGCCTATGACCGGGCGGTGGAGCGGATCGACGACCGCCTGAACGCCCAGAAATCGCTGGACGAGGCCAAGGCGGCCATCTCCGGTTTGGCGCGCTCATCGGTGGACGACCGGGAGAAGCTGCTGGCCCTGCTGCGGGACAAGCTCGAAAACATCGTCTATCCGCAACTCGAACAATTGACCCTCCAGGTGGCCGACGCTGGCACGCAGGAGGCGCTCCATTTCGTCCGCTACCTTCTCGACTCGATCATCCCCGGCACTTCGCGGGCCAGCAAACTCGACGAAATCATGATGAAGCTGACCCCCACCGAGCGCAACGTGGCCAAGATGCTTATCCAGGGAAAGAACCCGCACGATATCGCCGTGGTGATGAACCGCTCGGTCGATACGATCTACACCCACCAGAAGCGGATTCGCAAGCGGTTGGGGCTGACCAATCTCTCCATTTCGCTTACCAAGTATCTTCTTTCCCCCGTCCATGCCGACGGACCGGAGAGTTTACAGGAGCTTTGCTGACTTCCGACATTATGTCTTCGGTTTGACCGGGCGTCCGGTCAGGGCCTCGACCAGCGCCTCCGGGCCGACAGGCTTGTAGAGGATGGCGTCCACCGCCTCCCGCTCTTCGGCGCTCCAGTCCTTGTCGGGGCTGAATCCGGTGCACAGAACCACCGGCAGGCTGGGGTGGCGTCTCTTTATCTTCCGGGCCAGATCAATGCCCGAACATTCGTTCATCGAAAGATCGGTCACCACACCGTCCAGCGTGTCGACCTCCCGTTCGAAGGCGGCCAGCATGGCGGTCGGAGAGGTGAACCCGACCGCCTCCACGCCGAACCGCTTGAGCATGATGACCATGGTGGTCACGATCAACTCCTCGTCGTCGAGGAAAAAGATGCGTAGCGGGCGCTCCCGAGTGGCGGGGGGGGGGAGGGGAATGACCGCCGGGCGGCTTTGCGTGGTGGGAAGGAGCAGACTGAAGCAGGCGCCCCGATCCCGGTCGGTCCGGAGGAGCAGCTCCCCTCCGTGGGCTTTGACGATCCCGTGGGCCACCGATAGGCCGAGCCCCTGTTGTCCCTGACGGGTGGTGAAAAAGGGATCGAAAATCCGGTCTCGCCAAGTGGGGGGAACCCCCGGACCGCTGTCCTCCACGTCGATCCGGGTCCACGACTCTCCCTTGGGGGCTGTCTCGTCAGGCGGAGGGGCGGGGGAGACGGTCACGGTGACGGTTCCCCGTTGGCCGACGGCGTCCAGGGCGTTTTGCAGCAGGTTGGCCACCGCATGGCGCAACTGGCCCGGGTCGGCTATCAGGGAGATGTCGCCGACCCGCTCGCACTGGTAGGCGAGCGTGACCGTCGCCGGCGCACGGGTGCGGAAGTCCTCGACCAACTCCGCAAGGACTTCGCACGGGTCGATGACCACCGACGATTCCAGCGACTGGCGGCTAAAGGCGAGGAGCCGTCGGAGACTGTCGCTCCCCCGGTTGATGGTGCCCCGCATCATGTCGAGATAGTCCCGATCCCTGGTTCCGGTCGGGCTCGATTCGGCGAGGATGTTCACCAACCCCAGCAACTGCTGAAGGATATTGTTGAAGTCGTGGTTGATCCCTCCCGCCACCAGGCCGAGGCTTTCCAGCTTCTGGGCCTGACGGTAGCGGATTTCGAGCTCCGCCCGTTCCCACTCCAGTTTCCGTTGCCGGGTGACGTCGTGGACCACCCCCACCAGCCCCACGATCTGCCCCCGCAGGTCCCGCTCCGCCTCCCCCTCGATGACGAGGCTGGCAGGCTCTTGGCGGCCGGTGTCGTAAGGGGTGTCGATGAAGATCGTTCCCGTTCCGTCGAGGGTTTCGTCGATCAGGGAGAGGAGCCGCTCCCGCTCCAGCGGGGGAACCCCGTCGAGGAAACCGTGGAGGGGCATGGAGGGGGGGGCGTCGGGGTCGTGGCCGATGATGCGCCAGCCCTGCTCCGACAGCTCCATCCGGTCGCTTTCGATGC
>JADGCD010000081.1 GCA_015229165.1 Nitrospinota bacterium
GGTCGATGTATTGATGGGGGGTCGCAAACATCGGCTACCGGGCGCAAGGGGCGGCTGCGGTGGCCTTGGAGACCGTGGCCAGCAGCAGGGTGATCATCTTGGCCAGCTCATCTTTCGTCGCGGTCCCGTCGGCGATCCGCCCCCGGACCCGGGCGAGGAATCCGGCGGCGGTCTCGTGACCGAGGGCTTCGGCGGCCACCGCCCGGAAGGTCCCGTCGCAGGAGGAGCAGGCGTCGAGACGGCGCGCCTCTTCGGCGAAGAGGGCCAGCGCCTCCTCGGTGTGGGCGCGGCGCAGGCCGTTTCGGAAGTACCCTTCCGCCCCCCGGTTGAACTCGTCGGAGGAGAGGGAGAGGGGATTCTTCGCTCCGAGAGTGTCGAGAATCCCCTGGGTCAGCTTTCCCGACGCCCCCTGCGACGGGTCGTCGACCCGCGCCGCCATGCGGGCCAGCAGGTCGCCGCAGCCGAACCGCTCCACCAGATCGGCCCCCTCGGAGGCCAGCAGCCGCAGGAGGGCGCGGCGGTATTCGATGTTCTGGACCCGGGTATAGGGGGCGTAGCGTCCGCTGGCGCGGGTCTTGGCGGTGGCGGCCACCAGCCGGGCCAGCAGACGGTTGGGGGTGTTCTGGTCGACGTAGAAGGTGGGCGCCTCCACGGCGGCGCCGAAAAAGATCTGGCGCCGTTCGCTCTCCACCAGCGGATCGTCGGGAATGTCGGCGTGGGTCACCGCGCCGGTGACCGCCCAGCGGTAGGCCAGCGCCGTCACCAGCGTCTGGAGGGTGACCGCGTCGGCGAAGTCGCGGGAGAAGTCGGCAAAGAGACTGTAGTGGCGCCCTTCGAAGCCGGAGAAGCCGACCTCGGCCTTGGCCCGGAGCTTGTACAGAAGGTAAAACGACATCCGGTGGTCGAAGACCCCCAGCGAGGCCAGGTCTGCTCTCGCCCGCTCGGTGTTCCCCAACGTTCCGTCCAGCGCCGGGGCCCGGTCGGGGCTCATCAGGCAGGCCGGATAGTCGACCAGCCGGAAGTCGGGGACGAAGTCCCCCTTCAAACGGAACAGGGTGGCGAACAACTCGTCGAACCAGCGGGGCCCGAAGGGGGTCACCGGCTGGCCGAAAATCTTGAGCTGCGCTTTTTTCCGCCAGCGCCGCCAGAGCATCCGCAGGTGGGTGTAGTCGAGCTCGTGGGGAAGAAAGCCGAGCAACTCCTCCGGGTGGAAGTGGGGGAAGTCGAGCCGGTAGGGCGCCGCCGAGAGGGTTCCCACGAACAGCGGGAGGAAATGCTCGACGATCTTGATCACCAGGTCGCCCAGCCGCTTCTCCTGCGCCGGACCGAAGCCCGACGCCGGATCGGCCAGGGCGGCGTTCAGCGTGGCGCTGCCGAGGGAGACGTGTACCCCGTTGTTGGCCAGCGAGAGGTTGGAGACCCGGGGGAGGGTGACCAGATCGCGGGTGATGATCCCGGCCTCCTTGAGCTTGCCGATGGCGTTGAGCTGGGAGCGGGAGAGGGTCTCGTGGCAGAGGGACATGTAGCGGCTTTTCTCTTCCCCCCGGTCCCAGCCGGAGAGGCAGGGGCTCATGAAAAGCTCCCGGTAAAAGGCGTCGGAGACGACGCTGTTGAGCCGCTTCTGCCGAACCGGCGGATGGGGGGCGGAGTAGACCACCACCCGTTGCCCCGCCTCGGCCAGACCGAAGGCGACGTTGGCGTAGTCGGCCAACAACTGCGTCATCAAGTGCTTCTTGGCGGCGTCGAGGGCGGCGGTGGCGCCCATCCCCTCCGACGCCGTGACCGGCGAGACCGAAAAGGAGATCACTTCCGGCGAGGTGTTATCGTTGATGTATCGCTCCATGACCGACCGGGCCGCCCGGGCCAGCGGGCCATCGGCCGCGCCGGTGTCGATGTCGGCCACCGCCAGTTTCAGCAGATAGCTGACCGGCAGGCGGAGTGTCTCCTCCCCGGCCTCGACCCGGATGAAGCGCGCCACATCCCCCCGCGGCCCCTCTTCGGGGCGGCGTTTGTCGGCCAGAAGATCCCGCTCGAAAACCCGGCGGGCCGCCGGGGAGAGGCGGGAGGCGGGGAACCGGACCCAACTGTTCTCCCATACGTCGTCCCGACCCCCGTCGAGCCACCCTTCCAGACCGGTCACCAGTTTCCGGGAGGCGTCCCCCCGGGCGGCCCGTTTGCGGATGTTGTCGTAGTAGGACGACTCTTCGATAAAGCGGGGGAGGTCGGCGTCGGTGCGGTGGCCGATGACGGCGGTCTGGTATTCATGCTCCGACCCGGCGGTGACGTCGTCGCCGGCGAAGGGGAGGGCGCCGTTCCCGAAGGAGCGAAGCAGGGAGGCGAGGTCGGCGGGGTTTGACTCGGCGCTCATGGCGTACCTGACAGGTTCATATGCAGAAAGCGTAGCAGGGGACGGGGAGGGGCGGGATTAAGAGCCGGTTAGAAGTCGATGGGCGAAAAACAAACTGAATCCTCATCCCACGCCCACTCCGCGCGGCTCATACTGGCCCGATGCGCCCGACGATCCGGCGGCTTGGCGACAGGCTGCGTGCGAGGCTTCCCGACCGGGAGAGGGTCGCCCGCTCGTTTCTCTTCCGCCGGTTCGGCGCGCCGCTGCTGGCAAATCAACTCTGGCGGTGGGAGCGGGGCCCCGTGGCCGCCGGAATGGCGATGGGGCTTTTCGTGGCCGCCACGCCGACGCTGGGGCAGATGGTCATCGTGGCGATGCTGGCCCTTCGGTTCAAAACCAATCTCCCCGTGGCGCTGGCCGCCTGCTGGATCACCAACCCGGTGACGATGCCCTTCATCTATTATGGTGAATTTCTCCTCGGCGCCGCCGTCGCCGCCCGGTTCGGCGCCCAGCCTCCCGCCGGGGTATCCCCGGAGACGGTCGTGGCCGGGGGAGGCATGATCGTGGCGATGGTCCTGCTCGGATCGGCCTTGGTCGCCCCCGCGTCGGCGCTGGTCGGCTACGGTCTCGGAGCGGCCCTGTTCCGTCCGGGCGCGGGGAACCAGCCGAGCTGACGTCTCAGCCCAACGCCGCGCCGACCGCGCCGGTGATCCCCACCACCAACCACGGAGGCAACTTCCAGAAAAGGAGCGCGGCAAAGGCGCAAAGCGCCAGCCCGAAATCGGCAGGTGTCCCGATGGCGCCGCTCCAGACCGGGGTATAGAGGGCCGCCAGCAGGAGACCGACCACCGCAGCGTTGACGCCGCAGAGGGCCGCCTGCATCCGGGCGTCGTGTCGCAGCGTCTCCCAGAAGGGCAGGGCGCCGATCACCAGCAGGAACGACGGGGCGAATATCGCCGCCAGCGCCACCATCCCCCCGGTCACGCTTCCGGTCATCACCGCGCCAAGAAATGCGGCGAAGCTGAAGAGGGGGCCGGGAACCGCCTGCGCCGCCCCATACCCGGCGACAAAGGTCGCCTCGTCGATCCGACCGGGGGCGACCACCTCCGCCTGCAGCAACGGCAGCGCGACATGCCCCCCGCCGAAGACCAGCGAGCCGGTCCGGTAAAAGGAATCGACGAGGGAAAGGGTGGGGGAGTCGGCGAGACGGGCCGCCAGAGGCGCTCCCGTCAGCAGGAGCGCAAAAAGGGTCAGGGAGGCCAGCGCCGCCCGGCGCCCCACCGGTATGGGCGCCGGTTCGTGGCGGGGCGTTTCGGCGGTCGTGAAAAGGAGCAATCCCGCCAGTCCGGCGGCGACGATCACGCCGATCTGTCCCGGCGCGCCGGGGACCAGCAAAGCGACGACGCAGGCGACGATTTTCAGGCCGTGCAGAGCGCCGGGGGGGAACTGGTCGCCGAAACGGGCGAGACCGACGGCGAAGAGGATCATGGCGACCGCCGAGGGGAGGGTGAATCCCGCCCATGCGGCCGCCGCGCCCGCGTATCCGGCGCGTCCGAGGCCCAAGGCGATGCCGACCTGGCTGCTGGCGGGGCCGGGGAGAAACTGGCACAGGGCCACCAGGTCGGCATAGGCCCGCTCCCCCAGCCACCGGCGGTGGACGACGAACTCGTCCCGAAAATAGCCGAGGTGGGCCACCGGCCCGCCGAAAGAGGTCAGGCCGAGGCGCAGGAATATCAGGAAGACCGTGAGGGGGGAGTGACCATCCCGCTCATGCCTGTCGTTCAAGGGGCGCCCTTTCGTGAAGTCGGTCCACATGGTATCGCATGGGGGGCGGATCTGTCGGCGAGGTCTGCCGTATTGACGCAATCCTGACGAACCCCCCGATCTGTCGACCCCGGCGCGGTGGGGCGTATAATGGGCATGCGAAACAAAGGAGCGAGCGATGGGAGACACCGTCCAGCGAAGCAGGGCCAGAATTCGGGGATTCGACGACCCGGAACTTGATTTCCAACTAATGCGCTCCTTGGCCGCCGCCGAGGCGGGGGGGGGATGTTTCGGCGAGATCATGGCCGCCCGGACGGCCATCGGCGACGGCGGCCCCGCCGCCTGGACGCGGGAATTCGACGTGATGGCCCAACGGGTTCTCCGATTCGCCGACGAGCGGCTGGCCGCCGGTCGGGGGATCAGCGCCCGGGAAGCCTACCTGCGGGCGGCGGAGTATTTCCGCTCGGCGGAATATTTCGAAGACCCCCGGACCGAACGGCAACGGAGCTTGGGGCTTGCGGCGCGGGACGCCTTCATGGCCTACGCACGGCTCCTCTCCCGCCCCCCCACGCCGCTGGCCATCCCGTTCGAGGGGATGGAGATCGGCGGCTACTTCTTCTCCGCCGGGGAGGGGCCGCGTCCGACCCTTATGGCGCTCAGCGGTTTCGACGGCACGTCGGAAGAGATTTATCTGGGCCTCGGCAAGGGGGCGCTCGACCGGGGTTACAACCTGCTGGTCTTCGACGGGCCGGGACAGATGGGCGCCCGTCGCCGCTTCCCGGAGGTCCACTTCCGCCCCGACTACGAAACGCCAATCTCCGCCGTCATCGACTACGCCCTCTCCCGGCCCGACGTCGATCCCGACCGTCTGATTCTCATGGGCATCTCCTTCGGCGGCTATTTCGCCACCCGGGCCGCCGCCCACGACCGGCGCATCAAGGGGCTGATCGCCAACTCCCCCATCGTCGATCTTCGGGCCTACATGGTCGGCTTTATCGGCGGGGAGCAGGCGCTGCAAGGGGTGGTCTCCGAGGGGGACTTCGGCATCGACGATTTGGCCAACATCCCGGACGAATACTTTCCCCCCGCCCAGAAGGCCAACACCATCGCCCTGCTGGTCCGGTTCGGCCAGCCGACGTTTTTGTCGGTCTACAACCACCTGCGCGAATACATCGTCGGCGATGCTCTTTCAAACATCGCCTGCCCCTGTCTGGCCATGGCGGGTGAGGGGGAGGGGGGGGAGACCCTGCGGCAGTTCGAGGCGTTCGCGTCGGGAGTTTCCGGCCCGGTCGAAAAGCGCCTCTTCACCGTTGAGGAGGGGGCCGACGCCCACTGTCAGGCCAACAACCCCGCCCTCTCCCGGGCGGTGGTGTTCGACTGGCTCGAAGGCCAGTTCGGTCAATAGGGGGGCCGCCCCCCCTTGGCGGGGTCCATGATGCGCAAAACCTGCAATATCAAGGTGTGTTGGTAACGGCGCTCCTCCCCCCCCCACCGGTGCGGGTATGTGAATCCCTATTCTTTGCCCGCCATTCTTTATCCGCGACATGGTACAAATATCGTATCGTCAGCCACCCAATCCTTGGAGCGGTTAGCCGGATGTCGTTCACTTTTGTTGGCGCAGCGGGGTTTTGCAGGCGAGCTTCGTTCGCTATGGTCGGCGCATCGCTGGCGGTGGCGATGCTCTTTTTCGGATGCGCCAGCTCCTCTTCCCGCCCGACCCTCGAACAGCGGCTCGACGCCCTGGTGGCCGACATTATGGCCAACGAGGCTCCGCCGGGAATGATTCTCGGCGTCTGGACCCCGACCCGGACCTACCTCAAGGCCGTCGGTGTGGCCGACCTTGCCACCGGGACGCCGATGACCACCGGCCTGAACTTCAGGATCGGCAGTCAGACGAAAATGTACATCTCGACCGTCATTCTCCAGATGGTCGACGAGGGGAAGCTTGCCCTTGAAGACACCATTGCGCAACACATCGACGGGGTGAAGGGGGGCGAGGGGGTGACGCTTCTTCAGGCGATCACCAATACCAGCGGCCTGCCGAGCTACACGCTCGATCCGGCGTGGGTGGCCGAGTGGGAGCAGGATGTCGCCCGGGTCTGGACCACCGGCGAACTGCTGGCGGTCAGCAACGGGCTCGACCCGGTGTTCGCGCCGGGAACGGGATGGAATTACAGCAACATCAATTTCGTCATCCTCGGACTGATCGCCGAGGCGGTCGATGGCGAGCCGGTGGCCGACATCATGCGGCGGCGCCTCTTCGCCCCGCTGGGGATGACCGTCACCAATCTCCCCTCCGACACCAGCATCCCGTCGCCCCATCCCCGCGGCTATTACGAGAGCGGCGTGGGAAGCGAGCGGCTGGCCGACCTGACGTTCCAGTCGCCGTCGTGGGCCTTTACCGCCGGGGGACTCGTGGGGAACGTGGCCGAGTCGAAGAGATGGATCGAAGCGGCGGTCGGCGGGGGGCTCCTGTCGGAGAGCCTGCAGGCCAAACGGATGTCTACCTGGGCCAACCCCCATACCGGCGCCCTTGACGCCCCTTCGGGCTACGGCATGGGGATCGGCAACCGGGACGGGGTCATCGGGCATACCGGCTCGCTGCGGGGCTGGACCTCCGGCGCCTACCGGGTGGTCGACCGGGACGCGACAATCGTCTTTTTCTTCAATCTGCAGTCGGAGGTGGTGGACCCTGCCCCCCGTCTGCTGGAAGGGGTCGCGGCGGCGATCCGGGCCGAGGGATGACCTCAATGCGCAATAAGAATACGTCTACGAAAACATGGGGAGATAAACCGATCATGGCCCGTATGAAACAAGGACTCCTGACGACCCTGCTGGTGTCGCTGGCCCTGCTGGCGTCGGCCTGCAGCAGCTCTTCGTCCGGCTCGTCGTCGACCGCCGCCGACCTGACCAACCGGATCTACATCGTCGCCGCCGACAGTGGATCGGCCGACGGCTCCGGGACGACGTATACCGTGACCCTGACCGGCGTCGATCCGGGGGTCGACTGGTACGAAGACCGTCCCGCCCGGACCACCGGCGACGAGACCGCCGACGCCTTCTTCGGGACGTCTTGGTCGTCGGTCTACGCCGGGGGCGCCCCCAACGCCCTGCTGCAATACACCAACGACACCGGCCTGCACGCCCTGTTCGGCGCGGTGTCGGACCCGGCCTACGACGCCGCGACCGGGACGGCGACCTTCACCCTGACGCTGGCCAAGGCGACCTACGACATCAGCGGCGGAGTCGGCGCGTTCACCGCGCCGGTGCTGACGCTGCTCAACAACGTCACCCCGCCCGACGAGGGGTCGTCGTTCGCCCTCTACGGCGCCACGGCGGTCATCGAAGACGACGGCGCCGGGGGCTACCGGCTGACGGTCACCGGCATAGACGCCAAGGTCTTCTGGATGAACAACGGCCCCGCCCGTCAGGGGGACTTCGAGACCCCGCCGACCTTTGCGGCGTATTGGGACGAGCGGTTCGGCGACGCGGCGCCCAACGGCTCTTTGGCAGGCGACATCGGCGACGGGACGTACGAGGTGCAGTTGATGACCCTGTCGAGCCCGACGTTCGACGAGGCGACCTCGACCCTTACCTTCGTGGTGACGCCGCTGGCCGACGCCGGAGCGCCTGCCGTGGGGACGTCATTCACCGAGGCGGTCCTCTTCGTTGACGCCGGTCCCCGCTCCACCCCGTCCACCGTCTTCTCGCAGATGTGGCGCGGCATCGCCTATTCGGCCATCCCCGCAAAGTTCAACAACGCCCCCACGGGGCACTTCTTCGATTCTGACATGACGGCCGATAACTTCCAGTCGATCTGGGGGAGCAAGGACGGCTGCGGCCGCAACGATCTGGCGACCATGGCGGCCAACGGGGTCAATCTGGTCCGGCTGTATGACTACAACTATGTGCGGGGCGCCAGCGCCTACGGGCAGGTCGGGTATGGTCACATCGCGTTCCTGGACAAGGCCCAAGCGCTGGGGATCAAGGTCATCATCCCGATTTCCAACTGGAACTTCTCCAATGATCGGTACGCCTGGGAGAATATCCAGACCACCGTCGCCAACATCGTCGCCAGCGTGAAGAAGAACGGCGCCATTCACCCGGCGGTCCACTCCTTCAGCGTCGGCAACGAGCTGGATCTCAACAAGTACAATCTCAACCTGAACACCCTTATCCCCCGGGCGGTACAGGTGGCCGAGCAGATCCATCGCCTCGCGCCGGACCACTACATCACGATCCCCGTCAGCACCGCCTATGAAGGGCGGATGTACGCCATGTTCATGAACGGCGAGGGGAGCGTCCCCGCCCTCTCCGCCGATCTCTACAACAACCGCTTCTACAACTCGGTGCAGACCTTCAAGGTGGGGGACGACCTGAAGAACAACATCCTGGCCTCCTATGAGCGGGGTGGCTGGGGGGT
>JADGCD010000082.1 GCA_015229165.1 Nitrospinota bacterium
TGGTCGATCTTCATGCTGTAGTTGGACATGAACGACATCCCCAACAGCCCCTCGTAAAGACCGTCGCGCCGGAATTCGGCCACGGTGGTCGGGACGAAGGTGTCCTTCATCTCCCCCACCTCCACGGTGTCGAGGATCGTCTCGATGGCGGGCGCCGTCCCGCCGATTCCGCCGGCTAGCGAGAGCAACGCCCCCGACTTGTCGCCCGACAATCCCAGTCGTTCCGACAGGGCATAGGAGATCATCGTCCCCGGCGCGCCGGTATCGAGAATCATGGGGGCGGTCACCTTTGCGTTGAACCGGACGTCGAGGATGATCCGACGGGCGGTCTCTTCCCACCGGCGGAACTTGACCGTATAGACCTTCGGTTTCCATTCCCCCGTCGGCCCGACGGGCGCCGACGCCCCCTCCCCCGCCGTCGCCTCCCGAACCGTCGACTTCGGGGTGGTCTTGGTGTACTCCCGCTCTTCGATTTTCTTCCGGTACTGCGGCGGGATGTCGGCGTCGGAATCGCCGAAATGGACCACCCCCGCCTCGTCGGTCCAGGTGACATAGTCCCCGGCGTCAGCGCCAAAGGGCGCAAGCAGGAAAAGAAAGGTAAAAATGAGGGCTACCTGTTTCATGCGTTCCTCCGTCGGTCAACTCTGCCACAGAGGAGGGACGCGGGCAACCGATCAGGACTTTGCAGTGAGGGTAAGGGAATAAAATGGGCGCCAGCCCCATGATCGATCAGGGGGAGGCGGCGGAGACGCCGGATATTCGTGAGTACCGTGAGGAAGAGAAAACACCCGCAAGGGTGTGGTGGAGCCGAGGGGGATCGAACCCCTGGCCTCAGCAATGCGAATGCTGCGCTCTCCCAGCTGAGCTACGGCCCCATGCGAACGAAGCGGAAATACTACCATACCCGCACCGGCCATCAAACGATTTTTCGCCGGGTCACCGCTTGCCGGTCAGGAACTCCCGGCACGTCTCGACGTCTTCCTTGCAGCCGATATAGAGGGGGACCCGCTGGTGCAATTCCGTGGGCTTGATGTCGAGGATGTCTTCAGCCTCGGCGATGGCGCCCCCTCCCGCCTGTTCGGCGATGTACGCAAGCGGCGCAGCCTCATAGAGGAGCCGTAGCTTCCCCTTCCCCGAATCGGCGTCGGCCGGGTACATGAAGACCCCCCCCTTGAGCAGGTTCCGGTGGAAGTCGGCCACCAGCGAGCCGATATAGCGCAGGCCGTATCCGGCGCCCCCCGCCGACACCGGCGACTTGAAGTGGTCAACCATGCGCTGGACACGGGGGTCCCACTTGTGGCGGTTCCCCTCGTTGACCGAGTAGTAGGTCGAGCGCCGGGGCATCGTGATATCCGGATGGGAGAGAAGGAACTCGCCGATGGAGGGGTCAAGGGTGAAGCCATGAACCCCGTCCCCCGCCGCATAGACCATCATGGTGGACGATCCGTAGATGATGTAGCCCGCCCCCACCTGTGTGCGCCCCGGCTGGAGGAAATCGGCCAACGCCCCCTTCTGGGTCTCGGGGGTCACCCGCCGGTGAATGGAGAAGATGGTGCCGATGTTGACGTTGACGTCGATGTTCGACGAGCCGTCCAGCGGATCGAAAGCCAGCGTATAACGCCCCCCCTGCGGATGCTTGTCGGGGATCGGGATCAGTTCGTCCACCTCCTCCGACGCCATGGCGCACAGGTACCCGGTATGGTCCATTTTCTGGAAAATCACTTTGTCGGCGAAGTCGTCCAGTTTCTGGACCTCCTCCCCCTGCACGTTGACGTCGCCGGTCTTGCCGAGGACATCCACCAACCCCGCCTTGTTCACCGCCCGGCTGATCACCTTCCCCGCGATGGAGAGCTCCGTCAGGAGTCCGGAGAAGTCGCCGGTCGCATCGGGAAAATGCTTCCGCTGGGTTTCCATGATGTGTTTGGTGATGGTGATGCCGAGACGTTCTGCCATGACGTGCGACGCTCCTTGGGCGAAAAGCCTGGTACAAATGAGGGGGCCGATGCGGCCGGGAACCGTGCCCCCACTTTACCACATTCCCCCCCGGTCGCGGCTTGCGACGGCGGCGGCCGGTGTGCGATAGTACCGGCTGGTTTTTCCACCCTGCGCCACGGCGTATCCACGGAGTTCACATGGCAATCGGTGTCATCGGGGGCAGCGGCCTCTATGAAATGGAAGGGATGACCGACGTCCGGTCCGAGAAGGTCGTCACCCCCTTCGGCCTTCCCTCCGACGAACTGGTCGTCGGCTCCCTTTCCGGGGTCGAGATGGTCTTCCTCCCCCGTCACGGACGGGGTCACCGGCTCCTCCCCTCGGAGCTTCCCTTCCGGGCCAACATCTGGGCGCTCAAAAAATTGGGCGTCGACCGGATTGTCTCCGTCTCCGCCGTCGGCTCCTTGCGCAAGGAGATCGAACCGGGGCATGTGGTGATCGTCGACCAGTTCATCGACCGGACCCGGGGCCGCCAGCCGGAGTCGACCTTCTTCGGCGACGGCGTGGTGGCCCATCCCCCCTTCGCCGATCCGACCTGCCACCCCCTCGGCGACCTGCTGGCCGCCGCCAGCGAAAGCATCGGCTGGACCACCCATCGCGGGGGAACCTACGTCTGCATGGAAGGGCCGCTCTTCTCCACCCGGGCCGAGTCGCGCCTCTACCGGTCGTGGGGCGCCGACGTGATCGGCATGACCAACCTGCAGGAGGCCAAGCTGGCCCGCGAGGCGGAGATCTGCTACGCCACCATGGCCCTCTCCACCGACTACGACTGCTGGCACGAAGAGGACGTCACCATCGAGGCCATTCTCAAGATCGTCGCCGCCAACGTCGACCGGGCCAAGAGAACACTCCGGGCCGCGGCAGGCCCCATCGCCGCCGCCCCCCGCGCCTGCGGCTGCGGCTCGGCGCTGGCGGGAACCATCATCACCAACAGAGCCGTCATTCCGGCGGCCACGAAAGAGAAACTTTCGCTCATCATCGGAAAGTACCTGTAACCAGCCATGAGCAGATCGACCGACCTTTTCGAGCGGGCCAAACGGATCATCCCCGGCGGCGTCAACTCCCCCGTGCGGGCCTTCCGCTCGGTGGGGGGGCATCCCCCCTTCATCGCCTCCGCCGACGGTTCGAAGATGACCGACGTCGACGGGAACATCTACATCGACTACGTCGGCTCCTGGGGGCCGATGATCCTGGGCCACAACCACCCGGCGGTGGTGGCCGCGGTGACCGAAGCCCTCTCCCACGGCGCCTCCTTCGGCGCGCCGACGCCGCTGGAAGTCGAAATGGCCGAGCTGGTGGTCGAGATGGTTCCGTCGGTGGAGGTGGTCCGGATGGTCAACTCCGGCACCGAAGCCACCATGAGCGCCATCCGGGTGGCCCGGGGCCACACCGGGCGCGACCGCATCCTGAAGTTCGACGGCTGCTACCATGGCCACGGCGACTCCCTGCTGGTGAAGGCCGGCTCCGGCGTCGAGACCCTTGGTCTGCCCGATTCCCCCGGCGTCCCGGCGGCGCTGGCGGCGTTGACGTTGACCCTCCCCTACAACGACCTCGACGCCGTGGAGAAGCTCTTCAACGAGCGGGGCCACGAGATCGCCTGCGTGATCGTCGAACCGGTCATCGGCAACATGGGGTGCATCCCCCCCCGCCCCGGCTATCTGGCGGGACTGCGCGCCCTTTGCACGAAGCACGGCGTGGTCCTGATCTTCGACGAAGTGATGACCGGCTTCCGGCTGGCCAAAGGGGGAGCGCAGGAGCGGTTCGGCGTCACCCCGGACATGACCACGCTGGGCAAGGTCATCGGCGGCGGCCTGCCGGTGGGCGCCTACGGCGGCAAACGGGAGATCATGGAGAAGGTGGCCCCTGCCGGGCCGATCTATCAGGCCGGGACGCTGTCAGGCAACCCCCTTGCCATGGCCGCCGGAATCGCCATGCTGACCGAACTGAAAAAGCCGGGGGTCTACGAGGCGCTGGAGGCCAAGACCAATACCCTGACCCACGGCCTGCGGGGGATCGCCGACCGGCTCGGGATCAAGGCCGCCTTTACCCAGGTCGGTTCGATGTTCACCCTCTTCTTCACCGACACGGTGGAGCGGGTCTTCGACGCCAACGACGCCCGCACCGCCGACACCGCCCGGTTCGGGAAATACCACGCCGGAATGCTGGCCCGGGGGATTTACCTGGCCCCGTCGCAGTTCGAAGCCGGGTTCATGAGCCTGGCCCACACCGACGACGACATCTGGAAGACCCTCGAAGCGGCGGAAGCAAGCCTCAAGAGCCTGTAGCGCGTACGGGCGCCTTGCCTCTCCTAGCGAGCGAGCGCCTTCTTCACCGCCTCAGCCGTCGGGACGCTGCCGGAGAGGACGATCACGCCGTCGATGATGACGGCGGGGGTCAGTCGCACACCGAGTTTGGCGTATTCCCGAACGTCGAAGACATGCTCGACTTCCGCCTGGATACCCGTCTCCCGCACCACCTCGGCGACCACTTTCTCCGTCCCCATACAGCGGGCGCATCCGGGACCGGCGACGATAATCTTCATGATTCGTCTCCTACAGAATAAAATTACCGAAGAGCCATCCCATGACCGTCCCCGACAGCATGACCGTCGGAACGTAGATCAACGCTTTCTTCAGGCCGAAAACACGGGCGATGGCCAGCCAGTTGGGGAGGCTCAGGCCGGGGCCGGTCAGCAGCAACGCCAGCGCAGGCCCCTCCCCCATCCCCAGTTTCATCAGAGTATCGACGAAGGGCGCCTCGGTCATGGTGGCGAAATAGGTGACGCTCCCGATCATCGTGGCGACGAACGACGCCTGCAACGAGTTCCCCCCCAACCATTCGCGTATCCACTCTTCGGGGAGAACCGCCCCCACGATCCCGACGAGGAATACCCCGCCCAGCAGGAGCGGAAAGATAGTCCGGACGAACCACCACGTCTCCCGCATCCACGCCGCCAGCCGCTCACGCGAAAAGACGGCCAGCGCATATCCGGCGACCGCAAGAGTCGCCACCGCCCAGACCGCCAGCTTCATCCAATACGGCCCCGACTGGACCAGATAGTTGGGCGCCAGCAACGACCCCACCAGTAGCAGGATCAGGATCGCCTCCTGCTTCGACATGATCTTCTTGCCGGAGGGAGCTGCGGATAGGGTCTGGGCGCTCTCTTCACTTCGGAAGGCGTAGCTCATCACCATGCCGACGACGACCGCCATCAGCAGGGCCGCCACCACGCGGGCTCCGGCCATTTCGATCCCGATGATGTTGCCGGTATAGACAAGGGCGAGGATGTTCGTCGCCGGGGCGACCCAGAGAACGATGAAGGCGGCGCCGATCCCGGCCCCGCTATAGTAGAGCCCGCTGGCTACCGGGATGACGGTGCAGGAACAGGCGGCCACAAAGAAGCTCGAAAAGGCCGCCAGTGTGAACGATTTGATTTTGCGCGCCTGCGCGCCGAGATGGTCGAGCACCGTTTCCCGGTCGATGAAAGTGACCATGGCCCCCGCCAAAAGGAAGGCCGGAACCAGACAGGTGACCGTATGGGTCGCCACATAGTCGTAGAGCGCCGCCAATCCGGCGAGAAGCAGTTCGGAAAGCATGGTCGCCTCCTCCGTTCTCTTTACCGCATGGAGTCCAGCCGCCCTTCGGCCTCCTCTTTGGCCATGTCGGCCAGCAACTGCGTCACGTCGTGGGCGTGGGGGGAGCCGATGCGGTAGAAGACCTGCGTCCCCCGCCGCCGGTCGATGATGAGCCCCACCTCCTTGAGCGCCGTCAGATGCCGGGAGACCGTCGAAAGGTCGGCGTCTACCAGTCCCTTCAGTTCGCAGACGCACCGTTCCCCCTCGGCGATCTGGTCGAGCAGGAAGAGCCGGGTGGGGTGGGAGAGCGCCTTGGCGATCCGGCTTTGGGCCTCGTACTTCCCCGACATTGACCTCTCATCGTTTCGCATCGGCTCGCCTCCCTGTTCATACTTGTAATATTGCGCAAATACGCAATATTGTCAATTCAGCGGGCTATGCCGCACTCCGTTGTTATTTATGCGTTTTTCGTTATGACCACCGTTATGCCCCCATCCAATTGACGATATATTACGCTTAGCGTATATTACGATGCATGAATATAACACCCGAAACCATCTTCACCCTGCTGGCCCATCCCCTCCGCCTTCGGGGGGTGGTTCTCCTGCGCCATGCCGACGAGCTGTGCGTCTGCGACCTGACCCGGATTCTCGACGTCCCTCAACCCCTCATGTCGCGTCACCTTGCCCCCCTGCGGGAGGGGGGGGTTCTGACGGTCCGGCGGGAGGGACTCTGGATGTATTACCGGATCAACCCCGATCTCCCCGCGTGGGGGGTGTCGATCATCGCCGGGGCTATGGAAGGGGTGGCCGACCTCCTCCCCTATCGAAACGACCGGGCCGCGTTGACCGACCAGCGAGCCGACGCCTGCCGCTCACCTAAAAAAATGGAGTCGTGCTCATGAGCCTGCAATGCGAAACCACGGCGAAGAAGGCCACCAAAGCCCCCATCGGCTTCTTTGAGCGTTACCTGACCGGATGGGTCGCCGCCTGCATCGTCGCCGGGGTGGCGTTGGGCCATTTCTTCCCGACCCTCTTTCAGTCGCTTGGCGGCATGGAGTTCGCCAGGGTCAACATCCCGGTGGCGCTTCTCATCTGGGTGATGATCATACCGATGCTCCTCAAGATCGACCTTCGCGCCCTCGTCGGCGTGCGGAAACATTGGCGGGGCGTCGGGGTGACCCTCTTCGTCAACTGGCTGGTGAAGCCTTTCTCCATGGCGCTGCTGGCGTGGCTCTTCATCGAAGGGCTCTTCCGGCCCTGGCTCTTCGCCGACCAGATCGACTCGTATGTGGCCGGGTTGATCCTGCTGGCCGCCGCCCCCTGCACCGCCATGGTCTTCGTCTGGAGCGATCTCTCGGACGGAGAGCCCCACTTCACCCTGAGCCAGGTGGCCCTCAACGACGTCATCATGGTTTTCGCCTTTGCCCCACTAGTGGGGCTGCTGCTGGGGCTCTCGTCGATCACCGTACCGTGGGATACGCTGTTTCTGTCAGTGATCCTCTACATCGTCATACCGATGGTCATCGCCAACGTCTGGCGCCTCTTCTTCTATCGGGGGGAGCATAAACACCTCCGGCTGGAGAAGACGCTGAAGGCGCTCCACCCCTGGTCGCTCGGCGCTCTTCTGGCGACGCTGGTTCTGCTGTTCGGTTTTCAGGGGGAGCAGATATTGGCGCAACCGCTGGTGATCGGACTGCTGGCGGTTCCGATACTGGTACAGGTCTTTTTCAACTCCGGGCTCGCCTACCTGTTGAACCGGGCGGTCCGTTCCCCCCACTGCGTGGCCGGGCCGTCGGCGCTGATCGGCGCCAGCAATTTCTTCGAGCTGGCGGTCGCTGCGGCGATCTCGATTTTCGGTTTCTCCTCCGGCGCCGCGCTGGCCACCGTGGTCGGCGTGCTGATCGAAGTCCCGGTCATGCTCCTTGCCGTCGGAGTCGTCAACCGGACCCGGGGCTGGTACGAGAGCCGGGACGGAGTCGTCCCCCACGAAATCTGTTGTCCCGCGTCACTCCATCCGCACGCAGGAGGCTGATCTGCCCCGGTTTCGGTATCTCCAGCGTGAACTGACATCTTGTTCGCTTTTTCTCTCAGTTAAGCGCTTTATTTACCGACATTTTGCCCACGCCCCGGAAAAATTCCCCTTCCTCCCACCGGAGCGTAATGATACAATTCCCGTTCGCGCCAGCGTCCGCAGGCCGCGCAATCCGCATATCTTTTGGGGGATGAGGATGACCACTCCGTTGACGATTCGCAAAGGGCATTCGAACAACCGGGACACGCTCCAAGCCTTCGAGGAGGTCGCCGCCCAAATTGAAGGGAGCGACACCGCCGGAATCCTCCTCTTCGCCAGCTCTAAGCTCGATCTCGACGCCCTCGGCCCGGCCATGGCCGCCCGGTTCTCCGCGCCGATTTTGGCTTGCAGCACCGCAGGCGAGCTTTCCCCTCTGGGCTACCCCGACCACTCCCTCTCGGCGGTCTCCCTCGGCGGTCCGGGGATCGTGGTCGAACCCCACTACATCAAAGACGTCCGTTCCTTCGCCATGAACGATTCGCTGGCCATCGGCACGGCGATCCGCCAGACTCTTGATCGGCTGGGTGAGAAGCGCCCGGGGGCATGGCGGACGTTCGGCCTTCTCCTCATCGACGGCCTGTCGGTCGCCGAGGAGAGCGTGGCGGCCCACCTGAGCGGCGCGCTGGAGGGGATTCCCTTCGTCGGCGGCTCGGCGGGGGACGACCTGGGTTTCGCCGAGACCTACGTCTACCATGAGGGGCGGTTCGTGCCGGGGGGAGGGGTGTTCGGCGCCTTCTACACCACGCACCCCTTCGTCACCTTCAAGACACAGCACTTCGTCCCGGTGGAGGAGGACAAGCTGGTCATCACCGAGGCCGACCCGGAAAACCGGATCGTGCGCGAGATCAACGGGATGCCCGCCGCCGAGGAATACGCCCGG
>JADGCD010000083.1 GCA_015229165.1 Nitrospinota bacterium
GGCTGGTGGGGGGGATGGCCGACGCCTGCGCCGCCAACGGGGTGGCGCTGGTGGGGGGGGAGACGGCGGAGCTGCCGGGAACCTACGCCCCCGGCGAGTTCGACCTGGTGGGGCTTGTCACCGGCGTGGTGGAACGGTCGAAGATCATCACCGGCGCGTCGATTGTCGAAGGGGACGTGATCCTCGGGCTGGCCTCTTCGGGGCTCCACACCAACGGCTACACCCTGGCCCGGCGGGCGCTCTTCGGGCGGTTGGGGCTCTCGGTGGAGTCGGAGGTGGAGGGGATCGACGGGACCGTGGGGGAGGCGCTGCTGGCGCCCCACCGGGACTATTCGCGGCTCCTCTGGCCGCTACTGCAGACCCACCCGGTGAAAGGGATCGCCCACCTGACCGGCGGGGGCTTCATCGACAACATCCCCCGCATCCTCCCGGCCGCCGTCGACGCCGTCATCGACACCAAAGCATGGGAGGTTCCCCGGCTCTTCACCCTCATCGGCGAGGGGGGGAACGTCCCGCAGACCGACATGTACCGGACCTTCAACATGGGGATCGGGCTGGTTCTGGTTCTCTCCCCCGAAGCGGCGAGCGCGCTGGCGGCGGCGTTGGAAGGGGCGGGCGAGCGGGTCTACCGGCTGGGGCGGATCGAAAAGGGGAGCGGCGTGACGCGGCTGCGCTGACACCGCCCTCCCCAATACTGCCGAAAGCTGTCGCCTTCCTCCCCGTGCGGGGAGGAAAAATCATTCCTCCTCGGGGACCGTCAGAACAAAGAACTGGGTCGCCTTCCCCCGGCGGACCAGCAGGGCCAGATTCTCCCCCGGTTTGGCGTCGTTCACCAGCTTCTCGAACTGGGCCACGCTCTTCAGGCGGGTCCGCTTCGCCTCAAGAATCACGTCCCGGGGGCGAAGCCCCGCCTGCGCCGCAGGACCCCCCTGCGCCACCCCGGTGATCACGATCCCGTCCGGGGCGGGGAGGTCGAGCTGGCGGGCCAATTCCTTGGTCACCGGCTCCACCGCCAGCCCCAGCCGGTCGATGCCGCTTCCTTCCTCCGACGGCGCATCCGCGTCGTCCCCTTCGGCGCTCTCGGCGGGCATTTCGCCCAAAGCGAAGGAGAGGGCGATCTCCTTCCCTTCCCGGACCACCCCCAGCTTGATCTTTGTCCCCGGCTTGCGGGCGCCGACCATCCGGGGCAGGTCGGACGAGGAGCCGACCGGTTCGCCGTCGAAGGAGACGATCACGTCCCCGGCCCGGATTCCCCCTTTGAGGGCGGGGGAGTCGTCGACCACATCCCCCACCAGGGCGCCCTTGTCGCTCTGGAGACCGAAAGCCTCCTTCATTTCCGGCGTGATCTGCTGGATCATCACCCCCAGCCAACCCCGGGAGACCTTCCCCCCCTTCAGGTCGGCCAGGATCGTCTTGGCCACGTTGATCGGCGTGGCGAAACCGATGCCGATGTTCCCTCCGGCCATGCCGCCGGTGAAAATCGCCGTGTTGATGCCGACCACTTCCCCCTTCACGTTGAGCAGCGGCCCCCCCGAGTTCCCCGGGTTGATGGAGGCGTCGGTCTGGATGAAATCGTCATAGGGCCCCGCGCCGATCTCCCGCCCCTTGGCCGAGACCACCCCCACCGTCACCGAGCCGGAGAAGCCGAAGGGGTTGCCGATGGCGATGACCCATTCCCCCACCTGGAGACCGGCCGAGTCCCCCAGCTTCATGACCGGCAGATCCCGCTCCGGCTTGATCTTGATCAGGGCGATGTCGGTCTTCGGGTCGGCGCCCACCAGCGTGGCCGGATATTCCTTGTTCTTCCCCCCGAGGCCGTTGCCGAAGGAGACCACAATCTCGTCGGCCTGTTTGACCACATGGTAGTTGGTCAGGATGAAGCCATCCTTCTCCACGACAAAGCCGGAGCCGAGCGACTGGCGCTCCTGTTCGCCGGGCATCTCCTGCCCGTAGAACCGCTCGTAGAACTGGCGGAGCCGCTCGTCATCCCTGGTGGGATGGAGGGGGCGCTTGGCCTTCTGGGTGGTCGAGATATTGACCACCGCCGGGGTCTGCTCCCGGGCGATCTTGGCGAAAATATTGGTCGGCGCCGCTTCGTCCTGCTGGGCCTGCGCGGTCACGGGGGAGAGAGGCTCCGGCTGGGAGAGGAGATGGTGGCCGCCGGCGCCGATGAGAACGAGGGCAAGCCCGGTGAGGGCTGCCCGGGTCGAAGAGATGAAGGATGACACGTCGTATCTCCCGTAAAGAGGCGATGAAGTATGCAGGAAGTATAGCATGCGTTATTGCCGGTAATGGCTCTTTGGTTTGTATCAAATTGTAAAAACAGGGCTAAAAAACTGTTTGACAATCCGTCAGATTATGTAAAAATATTGCAGAAGCTGTTAAAAGCCGTCTATTGGCACACGCATAAACTGATCAATGGCAAAAAGCGAAGATACCGAAAAAAAGGTGCCGGTTACCACCCACCTTTATCAGCGCCAGATCGACCACCTCAACCGGGTCGCCAAGGAACTGCAAGTTACCAAGGCGGTCCTCTTTCGCGAGGCGATTGAGCAGCTGCTGAAACGGTATGAGGAGCGACAGCTCGATATCGGTATCAAGTGACGGGCCATTGGCCCGACACATACGCCGCAGCGTCAACGCAGACAGGTTTTCAGCTGCGCCAAAGCTTGGCATCAACTCGGAGTAGGCCGGATCAAGACCACCACTGTACTGACCACCACCTTGCAGGCGGTTCCGGCGACGGGGCCGCAGGCAAACCACCACTTCCTACACTTCGGCCTGGTCTGAGGAATGGCGTCCTCCCCGGACGTCTTTGATGTAGACTGGCCCCCGGTTCTCCCCGAACCGGGGGCTGGTCACCTTTTGCCCTCCGTCGCTCCGCAGGTTCGTTAAGAATCAATTAGTTGCAAGTCCATCTGCCGTCTGCCCCTATTCGCTTGCCGCAGGGGGGGCGCTCATGGTATAAGGTATTGAGACGTGGAAGGTTGCGCGGACTGCGGTCCACCGGTCGCCCACGTCGTCGCTGACCGGATGAACAGGGTTACAACCCCTGCGGCGTTCGCGAGGGCCGAGCGTTTTTTGAGCCAATGCTCATGTTTTGGGAATCTACTCTGGCCGTGGTGCGCAAGTCCGCAGACCGGGAGCAAGAGGATCGCTCCTCTCCCTCCGGCGGGTCTGATCGGAAAGCCTGAAGCGGCCATACCCGATTCCCACCTGGTAAACCAGGTTCAAAAAACAGGCCGCACGGCGCATGCGGGGGTTTCTTTTATCGGCCGGAAGGCCAATCCCCGTTCACGGGCCTTTTCATTTTCGGTTCGCACGGGGGGCTTCCGTCCGTGCGAATGAGCGTCGGACGGAAAACGCCGGTCGCGGGCGATCCGTTTCGGCGCTTTGACGCCGCTTCGGTTTTGTCAGGCGGCCTGCGCGATGGTCGTTTCACGACGCCGGTCGTTCCGGCGACGTGTGAGATGGAGTAAAACCCCGGCGCGCCCGATAGGGGCGGGTCGGAGAGGATGACGTACACGTGATTCTTCGCCTGCTGGAAATGGTTCGGACGACGCTCCTTTCGATGGTGGCGTCGCCGGTTCGTCGCGTCGGCTCTGCCGTCGCGTCGGCATATCCTTCCCCGCAGCGCTTTGCCCGGGTCGTCCCGACCCCGCATCCCTCCCGGTCGACGGCGCTGTTCCGTCAGGCCGCCGGGGCGGTGGTCGACGACAGGTTCCTCGGATCGCCGGTGACGGCGCTCGCCACCCCCCGCGTCGCGCGGTGGGGCGGAATCCGCTGACCGCTCCCGCACATCACGCCCGTTCGCCTCTCCCCCGCCGCCTGACGCGCCGATAACCGGGGCGGTCCTGTCGGGACCGTCCGCCCACGCCATTCAGGGGAAAGGTGTTCATGGAAATCGTTATTGCAGCGGTGATTGCGCTACTCGTCGGCGGGGGCGCAGGCTTCGCCCTCCGCAAGGCCTCCGGCTCCGCCAAGGCGGCCGAGATGGAAGCCGAAGCCAAGAAGCGGCTCGAAGAAGCCGACCAGATCGTCGCCCGGGCCCGGACCGAGGCCCAGACCATCGCCAAGGAAGCGCGGCTCGAAGCCAAGGAGAGCGCCCTACGGGCCAACGCCGAGCTCGAAGAGCGGGTGCTGGAGCGGAAGAAGGAGATCGAAGCCATCGAAGGGCGCCTCCTCCACCGGGAAAAGACCCTCGACAAGAAGATCGAGCAGGCCGAGCGGCGTGAAGCGGAGTACAACAAGAAAGAGAGCCGGATCGACGAGATCAAGCGGGGACTGGAAGAAAAGCGCGACGAGATCGACGTCATCATCCGCCAACAGATCGACCGCTTGCAGGAACTGGCCGGCATGACCGCCGAGCAGGCCAAAGCCGAACTCAAAGAGCGGATCTTCGGCGAAGCCCGCCTCGAAGTGGCCGGTACGGTGAAACAGATGGAGGACGAGGCCAAGGCCGAAGCCAACGACAAGGCCCACTTCATCATCGCCCAGGCCATCCAGCGGTACGCCTCCGACCATGTGGCCGAGAACACCGTCAGCGTGGTCGACCTCCCCAACGACGACATGAAAGGGCGGATCATCGGCCGCGAAGGGCGCAACATCCGGGCGCTGGAAGTGGCCACCGGGGTCGATCTGATTATCGACGACACCCCCAACGCGGTTATCGTCTCCTGTTTCGACCCGGTCAAGCGGGAGATCGCCCGGCAGACCCTGTCGCGCCTCATCCACGATGGCCGTATTCATCCGGGCCGGATCGAGGAGACCGTCGCCAAGATCACCAAGGAAGTGGAGCAGGGAATCAAGGAAGAGGGGGAGAAGGCGGTCTTCGAACTGGGGCTCGACGGCATCCACCCGGAGATCGTCAAGACCCTCGGGCGCCTGAAGTACCGGACCTCCTATTCCCAGAACGTGCTGCGCCATTCCATCGAGGTCGGGTTCCTCTCCGGCATGATGGCGGCCGAGCTGGGGCAGAACGTGAAGCTGGCCCGCCGGGCGGGGCTCCTGCACGACCTGGGCAAGGCGCTGGACCAGAACCAGGAGGGGACCCATACCCAGATCGGGCTGGAGCTGGCCCGTCGCTACAACGAGCCGAAGGTGGTGCAAAACGCCATCGCCAGCCACCACGAGGATGTGCCGGCGGAGTCGGTGATCGCGGTGCTGGTGGCCGCCGGCGACGCGCTTTCGGCTTCGCGTCCGGGCGCCCGGCGGGAGATGCTGCAGAACTACATCAACCGGATGCAGAAGCTCGAAGAGATCGGCCAGTCGTTCGCGGGGGTGGAAAATGTCTTCGCCATCCAGGCGGGGCGGGAGATTCGGGTCGTCGTGGAGCCGGATACGATCCGCGATTCGGAGGCGTTCTTCCTGGCCAAGGATATCGCCAAGAAGATCGAAGGGGAGCTGGCCTACCCGGGCGAAATCCGGGTGACGGTCATCCGGGAAACCCGCGTAACGGACTTTGCCCGATAACCGAACGCGATACAATTTCGGAGGCGGGCGAGAGCCCGCCTCCGTTCTGTTTGATGGAGTGAGCTTGTGAAGATCCTGATCCTCGGCGACGTCTACGGTCATTCGGGCCGTCGCATCGTGAAGACCCGTTTGGCGAACATGATCGCCATGACCAAGGCCTCGTTCGTGGTGGCCAACGGCGAAAACCTGGCCGGCGGTTTCGGCATCACGAAAGAGAGCCTCGATGAAATGTTCGCCGCCGGGGTGGACGTCGTCACCGCCGGGAACCATACCTGGGATAAAAAGGACGCCCTCAAGCTGGTGGAGAGCGAGCCCCGTTTGTTGCGCCCGGCCAATATCCCGGCCCTCGCCCCCGGCAGGGGCGCAGGGGTCTTCGAGAAGGAGGGGGTGAAGTTTGGCGTCCTCAACCTGATGGGGCGGGTCTTCATGGACGCCATCGACTGCCCCTTCCAGCGGGCGGAGGCGGAGCTGGTCAAACTGCGCGAGGAGACCAACATCATCCTCGTCGATATGCACGCCGAAGCATCCAGCGAGAAAAAGGCGATGGGCTATTTTCTCGACGGTCGCGTCTCCGTGGTCTACGGCACCCACACCCACGTCCCCACCGCCGACGAGCGGATTCTTCCCCGGGGGACCGGCTTCCAGAGCGACGTGGGAATGACCGGGCCGATCCACTCGGTCATCGGGGTGAAGACGGAGATCATCCTGAAGCGGTTCACGCAGAAGTTGCCGGAGCGGTTCGAGGAGGCCCACGGCCCGGCGGAGCTCAACGCCCTGCTGGTGGAGTTGAACCCGGTCACCGGGTTCGTCAAGACCATTAACCGGCTCCATCTGGAAGAAGAGACGAAAGCCTGAGTTACAGCCTTCCCACATCGAAGAGAAGATAGTCGGTCGCCGCCGCTTTCCCTCCGCCCTTTGCCACCAGCGACGCCACCTGCCCCCGGTGGTAGCT
Source organism: Nitrospinota bacterium (assembly GCA_015229165.1). Lineage (GTDB taxonomy): Bacteria > Nitrospinota_A > UBA7883 > UBA7883 > JADGGD01 > JADGCD01. The sequence goes on from JADGCD010000083.1 coordinate 6,425, forward strand.
GCCGTGGTTGATCACGTGAAACAGGATTCCCCCCACCGTCGAAGAGAGCCGCATTCCGTCGGTGGTCACAAACGATACCATCCGGTCAGGGTCACCCTCGGTCGGATCGGCAAGGAGAGCCATCGTGTCGGCGACGTTTTCCTCCACCGCTTCGGCGAGCCGTCCGCGTGAAAGAAGGGGGAACATCTCCGGCGCCACCGCCCGCTCCCCTTCGGCGATCCGACTTAGCCAGAGCCGCTCCACGCTGACCATGTGACCGTAGATTCGATAGGCCCGCTCGTGGTCGGTCGAATCGTCCGGCAACGAAGCGAGAGCGGCCCGATGGGCGGCGAGGTTGTATTTGAACAGTAGCGGGAAGTCGGGGAAACCGCTCATGAGGGCGCTCCTGATGGAGAGAAAACGATAGCGACAGTATGGCACACCGAATGCGGGCGGGATGAAGCAGGGGGAGAGCGTGGGGGAGAGGTTGAACTCCCCTCCCTGTCGCGCCCAAGGGGCGAAGACGCCAGACGTCTGAACGAGAACATGGGGAAAATCGCACACGCGCGCAGGGGGCAGGCGAACGCCTGTTCTCCCCCGCATCCGTCGATAGGGCGACCCCTATCGCAAAGCAGTGGGGCAAGGCGGCGAAGACGCCGGGTATTGTGCGCGGCGGGGCAGCGCCCATCGCGTCGCCCCCGCGTAGGGGGTTTTTTTGCGCGGCGGGGTGTTTGTGCGAAGCGGCGCCCCGCCGTCCTGTGTAACGCCGGGGAGTCCGGGGTGAAGAACACCCCGGACAGCAGTACAAATGCTTCAAAATATCCCCCCCCCCTTTACGGGGGGGGGCAAGAAAGGGTAAAGGAGTAAGAGGGTAACTAGTTTTTGGCGCAACGGAACCCCAAATTGACGTCCGATTCAGCGGGACGGAGGCTGCTCCGGTAAGAGGCCCGCAGAGTGCCGGCGTGATTGAACCACGACCCGCCGCGAGCCACGCGAGACGCTCCGGCGAGGGGACCGGTCGGGTCCATCTGACCGTCGGTGTAGTAGTTTTCGTTATACCAGTCGCCGGTCCACTCCAAGACGTTCCCTGCCATGTCATAAAGACCGCTGGCGCTGGGGGCGTAGCTCCCCACCGCGCTGGTACCGTTGTGGCAGAAATTGTAGTTGGCGTTAGTGCAGGCGACCGGGCCCGCCACGTTCCCGGTGGCGTAGGCGTTCACCGGGGCGGTCCCGCCGTTGCGCGCGGCGTACTCCCACTCGGCTTCTGTCGGCAAACGTTTCCCTTGCGCCACGCAATAAGCCTGCGCATTGTCCCAGTCGACCAACTCCGCCGGGCAGGTCTCTCTCGAACCGCCGCAACGGGCGTCGGCGTCGAACCAGTAGCTGCTCCAGTCGGTATCGCCGCCCCACGCCTGATGCTGGGCCTGCGTCACTTCTTTGGCATCGAGGCAGAAGTCGGAGAGCGTCACCGTATGCTCCGGGTTGTCATGCCAACTGTCGGTGTTGTCCCCCATGGTGAAGGCCCCCCCGGTGAACTTCACCATGCCGGTGGGGCAGGTCAAAGCGGCAGGAGGGGGAGTCTCGGTGAAAGAACCGCTTCCACCGCCGGAACCGCCGCAGGCGGGGAGGGAGCAGAGGAGAAGAAGGACAAAGAAAGAGGTCAGAAGGTCAGAAAATTTGCCTTGCAGAATCTGGGCCATGACGGGACTCCACGTTGCTGGGTCGGATGGGCGCTTTTCCCACGAAAAGGAGCGATGGAATGTCTCAAATATTACCATAATGCGATTGGTGAAATTCCGGACCTGGCCCTATATTGGGTTATGGAGATGGAAGGGATCGGTTGTCCAGGATGTGGCTTTTTTGACTGCTACGAGCTGTCCGACGGTCGCCGGAAGTGTGGCGATTGCGGGCTGAAGTATAGCCCCCGG
>JADGCD010000084.1 GCA_015229165.1 Nitrospinota bacterium
AGCGTGACGCTCTGGACCGACGCCCGCTCGAGCCTGCTGGCGACGATTCGCTGGTGACAAAATTGGGGTGGAACCCGAAGGCCCCACCCCATCCTCGGTCGATCCTTAGAAACCGAACGAGACCTCCGCGCCGACCAGCGTGATGGAGCTGGTCTTGCCGTCGAAGGAGCGGGCCTCCATGTCCTTCTTCCCGTCGTCAGAGAGGGGGAAGATCGCCTTGGCAAACCCGGTCAGCTTCAGACCGGCCAGCGCCGACGGGGAGTAGTCGAGGGCCACTTCCATCGACGACCGGTGGAGCCCGGCGAAGCTTTTGCCGGTGGCGGTGGCGTGGTCGTCCCCGCTGACGGGCGCTTCGGCGGCGCTGGCGGCGCTCCGGTGGGTGTCGGCGGCCGGTTCGTGTCCGGTGTCGGTGGTCTCGTCACCCGCGTCGGCGGTATGACCGGCGTCATGGCTGGCGACGATCCCGTCGGTCCGCAGATAGCCGAACCGTCCGTTGAACCGCAAGCCGATCTCGCCGGTCAGGGGGCGGGCGTAGGCGACGCCTGCTTCGTAGAAGGAGCGCTTCTCGTGGTCGAGCTCCAGGTTGGCCAGCAGGTCGACGGTGGTATGCTCCGCCACCTGATACCCGGCGCCGATCTGGGCCTCGGTGGTGGTCAGGTTGTGGTTGGTGTGGTTCACCGAATTGTAGGCCGCCGACACGAAGAACCCGTCGCCGTGATAGCCGACGTGGGGCGCCACTTCCCGTTCGAACTGCTCCTTGGAGGTGGAGGCGATCAGCCCGTGGACCCCGGCGTGGAAGCCGTTACCGAAATTGTAGGAGAGTCCGGCGAAGCCTTTGGTGACCGTCTGGTCGGTGACGATGGCGCCGAACCGCTCGTAGCCGTTGGCCACACCGGCGCCGATCTCGGCCGAGAGTCCGGCGTGATGATCCCCATGCCCTTCGCCATGCCCTTCAGGAGCCGCGTCGCCGTGTCCGGCGTGCGCGTCGGGGGCTGCCGGGTCGGCCATCGGCGCCGCGTGCCCTTCATGGGGGGCCGCTTCGTCGGCCATGGCGGGAGCGGCGGTCAGGGCCGCCGCGAAAAACGCATAGAACGCTGTTTTGATACCGTAATGCACAGTCCTTGCCCTCATGTGTAAAACGCTGTTGGTAATGAGCGAAACGCGCTCCGGGGAAACGCCCCTTGGCGAGGTACAGAAATACCAATCCGCCGTCCCGTTGTCCAGCCTAATCGAATCGTAACAATTGGGCGATTCAGAGCCGCCAGACCAGCAGCAGAAGCCCCCGGTTCTCGTCAACGCTCTCGTCCCCCAGCTTGTTGAGCCAGAGGAGCCACTCCACCCCCCCGAAGAGCCGCCCCGGGCTGCCCAGAAGGCTCGCGCCCAGATCGTACCGGAGCTGCGGCTGGGCCAGAAACCACGCGGGGAGGGGAGCGCCGAACTGGTCGGTTCGTGCGCCGATATATTCGGCGTGTCCCTCCAGCGAGAAGGCATGGTCCCCCACGGAGAAGGGGACGCCCCAACTGAAATCGGCCATGAAACTGTCGCTCTCCGACGGGGCGCCCCCCGAATCGACGCCGGGGGAGTCGTCAAGGTAGGCGGTCAGGTCGAGGTTGGCGAAGGCGAATCCGGGGAGGTCGAGAGCGAACCTAAGCCCCGGAAGCCACTTCCTGACGTTGGCGTCGGCGCCGACGTTCACCCCCGCGACCAGCCCTATGTCCCGGACCGGTCCGAAGGCCAGCGGACCGCCGGTGAGGGCGCCCGCCATGAAGCTGACGTACAGCTCCCCGTAGACGTCCTGATCGTTGAACCGGTCGGGCGTGTCGTCCTGCAGGAAGTCGACGAAGAAGAAGTAGTCGCCAAGGTCGTGTCCCCCCGCCCCCTGCAGGGTGACGATGTCGGTGGCGGCGCTCGCGCCTCCGGCGAAAGAGGGGGCCGCCACCGGTCCCCGTTGGTAGTGCAGCTCCGTCACCGACCAGACGGCGGCGCGGGCCGGGAGGGCCAGCGAGACGCAGACGAACAGAAGCGGCGCAAAGATCGGTCGCGGTTTCATGGGTGGTCCGAAAAGAGGGCTCCGGGAACCGTTCGATTCTACCATCCCCGCCCTATGGATGACCGCCATCGGAGAGGCGCGCATGCGGCCATGCGGGCAGGCCGCCGATCGCTGCCGCCCGCCCCCGTCGGACGAGCGGAGGGGAGGCTCGTGTATACCGTCAGGCGACCGGCTCGACGATGCCGACGAGCCGACCGACGACGGCCCCCAGCGCGGTGGCGGGGGTGATGCGGGGGATGAGGTTGCGCGTTCCGTCGTCGTCGGCCTTCAGGTAGACGGCGTCATCTCCCCGGTGGTAGACCAGTTTGCACAGGGTCATGCCGATGACCGGCAGGTCGAATACATACTCGACCGGCCAGACGAAGGATGAAATGTCCCCCCCCCAGTGACGGTCCACCAACGCCACACGCCCGTCCGCCAGCCGGACCGCGCCGATCCGCCCCTTGCCGATCCTTTCCGCCAGCGGCCCCTCCGGGGAGAGGGTCGTCAATTCCCCCTTGACCGGCGCGGGGGGGAGCGAGGCGTCCCGCGCGGGTGTTTCCCCCGCAGGGGTTGACAGGGCTTTCTTCACACGGGGAAGGGGGGTTTTCTTCTTTTCGGCCAGTTCGGCGGTCGGCGATGGGGCGGGAATCGGGGCCGCTTTCCGTTTCGGCGCGGGGGCGGGTGTCTCCTGCCCCGTTTCAATGGCGCGCCGCTCCCGTAGCTTGTCGGTCAGGCTCTTTCGTGTCATCGCTTGCTCTCCATTCGGTCGATCTCGTCGGCCAGTTGTTCGAAAGGGCGCCCCATGGCCCCGGCGTAGGCGTGGACCGGCTCCTTGAAAAAGGACGCTTGGTTGATCTTCTCGGAACGGGGGATCAAGGTCCGGGCCAGTCGCTCCCGGAGCCGGTAGGTCTCGATGAGCATGATGGCCGCCCCCATGGTCTGGCTGGCGCGGACGTTGACCATGTTCAGGACCACCAGAAATGGTTTTCCCATCTCCCGGGCCAGCTCCCCCATCTGGGCGGCATGCTGGAGCGAGAGACCATCGGCCAGGGCCGGGACGATCCAGAGGTCGGAGACTTCGAGAAACGGCAGATGGTTGAGGGCGTTGGGGCCCGCGTCGATGATGACCACCTCGCCCCCGGCCGCCAGAGCCTCCCGGTGGGCCACCCGGGCCTTGTCGGAGAGGTGGCCGTTCAGGTCGAGCCCGGCGGTGGTGGCTTTCAGGCTCCGGCCGGGTGCGTCGGCCCATACCGGCGTGGCCGTCGGATCGAGGAACGCCACGGTGGGGGCGCTTGCTGCGTCGTCGAGAGCCAGCAGCTCCGTAAGGCTCCCTTGCGGGTCGGCGTCGACGAGCGCCACCGACCGACCGCGGCGCAGATAGGCGTCGGCCAGGTTGAAGGCGAGCGTGGTCTTTCCCACCCCCCCCTTCATGTTCGAGACGCTGATTATCAGTCCCATCGCCGTCTCCCGTATAACGCTTCTGGGGCGATTATAGCGGCCAAGCAGCGCCTCCAACCACGACGGGAGTGGTATTAACCGATTACGAACGCACGGCCGAAGCCTTCGCGGGTAGGGTATGCGTGTGGGCCGGACAACCGGCGTCAACGAGACACCATCATTCCAGGAGCGACAAGACATGAGCGAAAAAAAGCGGGTGGGAGTGAGCCTGACCGTCAGCCTTCCCTCGGCCATCAGAGCCATCGAGGATCTGCTTGCCAGCCTGAAGGCGGGGACGGTCTGCATCATCCGGGGCGACGAATATGTCACCTTGAAGCCGGAAAACGAGGTCGATCTCGAAATCAGCGGCGTGGACAAAAAGGGGAAAGGCTCCCTCAAGCTGGAACTGGCCTGGCGCCGTCACGAAGTCGCCCCGGAGATCGCCGAAGAGAGCTTCGTCATCACCTCCACCGAGCCCCCTCCTCCCGCCGAGCCGGTGGCCGCCATTCCCGACGAGACCAACGAGTGAACATGACGACGCGGCCCGCGACTCCTGCGACCGGCGCCTTATCGCTTCCCGGATGTCCCCAACGGGGGCGTGGACGAGAAGGCCGATGAGCGCACCCCGCAAGCCCCTTCCGGCCTCCCTCTTCGCCCCCGAGGTGAACGAGGAGGATGTCGCCGCTTTTCGGGATCTGGTCAGTCTCGACCTGATCCCGGAACAGGTGGCGCAGGTTGTCACCCCGGCGTCGGTCTATCCGGCCCAGCGGCAGGTGGTGGCGACCCACTGGCACCCGGAACATGTCCCGATGGAGCTGATCCGGCGTCGGGTGGACGCCATGTTTCCCGGGAAGAAAGAGGAACTGATCATCCCCACGCAGCACAACGTCGTCATGGAATGGGACGGATACGCCGGGGTGGAGGTCGACTGCTACTCCCGCGGCTTCTCGCGGAAGGTGCAACTGTTGATCCACGCCAAGGCCGAGCGGCTGGCCGAGGCCCACACGTTCCGCTCCATGCTGGAGCATACCCGCCGCTACCGCGCCAGCCAGCTCTACGAATTCCTCGACAGCCTGGTCCTCCCCGCCCATGCGGCGCGGGTGGAGAAGGGGGCCGCCGAAACCGGCGCATGCAAAGAGGTGGTCGCCTTCTGTCGGGCCTACGCGCTGCGGCTCAAGCGGATGCTGGTCGACTACGCCCACGACACCCCGGCCGATGTGATCAAGAACAAGCTGATCGCCCACTATGTGGATACCGCCCGGGGGGTGGCCGGAGACCTGTTCGTCGAGCGGGCGCAGACCTTCCTGAAGGCGGTCAAGAAACTCGTGAAGGATCAGTTCCCCCTTCAGTACTTCTATTTGACGTCGGAGATCATCGAAGAGGCCCGCTCGCTCGGGTGCGGCATCGTCATTCCCCACCCGGAGCAGTTCTGGCCCATCCTGCTGGCCGACTACGACGTGGACGGGTATGAAGTCTGGAACCCGCAGTCGCGGGAGTATACCGAATTCCTGATCCAGGTGGTCCGTCGGCACAACGCCGCCGGTCGGACGAGCAAGCCGTTGCTGATCTTCATGGGGGACGATTGTCATATGGGGGAAAAAACCCGTCCCTCCCGTTACCAGAACCAGGAAAAAACCGCCCGGGAGATCGGCTACCAGCCGGCCTGGGACGAGGCGCCGATCATGAAAGCGCTGGGCGCGTCCGGCGTCACCCCCTCGACGGTTATCGCCCAATACCGGGAACGACTCAACTAACCATGCGGAGTGTGTGCCATGTCCAAGAACGACGACCAGTTCGGCTATGAATCGCTGCAAGACCGGGAATCGATCGTCAAGTATCTCGCCGCCCTCAACGAAGGGTTCGCCGCAGGACAGCTCCTTTTCGGGAGCCGTCAGAAGCAATTGGCCCTCGCGCCGCAGGGGCTCATCAAGTTCGACGTGGAAGGAAAGCGCAAGGACGGGCAGGTGAAGCTGAAGATGAAGTTCTCGTGGAAGGAGGAGAGCCGTCCGCTCACCGATTCCGAGGACGGTTCGTTTGTCATCAAGGGAGCCACGAACGGCTGATGGCCTCCCTTACGTTCGAAGACATCGAGGAGAATTTCAGGTTCGCCGTCCTCGAGGTGATCCGGCAGGTGGAAGACGTAAGGACCGCCGTGGGAGACCCGTCCCACGCCATCATCAGCCGGGTCCGGGACCGGGACGACTACATCGACAACCTGAAAAGCGTCATCGAAAACCGGGGTTTCTCCCACATTATCCAGGGGGAGGGAGGCGACCGGCGCAAGGTCGATTTCTTCCGCGCGTTCCTGACCATCACGGGGAACCTGGAGAAGATCGGCGACTACGCCGTCAACATCGTCGGACAGTTGACTCACCTCTCCGATCCCCGCTATCTCGGGCGGTTCGATTACCGTCCTTTCTTTGACGCGGCGTTGACCGCGCTGGGGAAGGTGGGGGAGGCGGTCTACCAGAACGACATCGGGGCGGCGCTGGCCATCTGTCAGGCCGAGCTGACGCTCGACGAGCTGTACAAGGGGGTGTTCACCGACATTCGCGACCGGCTTATGGCGGGCGGGGGAGAGTGTGGGGATCTCATCACCTCCCTCTTCATATTCCAGTATCTGGAGCGGATGGGAGACGCCCTCCTCAATATCGGCGAGGCGGTCATTTTTGCGGTGATGGGGGAGCGGATAAAGATCCGGGAGCTCAGGGCGCTGGAAGGGTCGCTTACCGACGCCTCCATCGAGACCCCGCTCCCCAAGCTTCACTACCAGGGGATCTGGGGCTCCCGCTCCGGCTGCCGCATCGGGGCTGTCAACCGCTCCGACGGAGAGGCGATTGTCGGCGCCGACGATGACCGGAACGTCATCTTCAAATACGGCGGCATCGAGAAACTGACCAAGGAGAAGGAAAGTCTCGACCGGTGGAGCCGGATCGCCCCCGGACTGGCGCCGACGGTCAAGGCGTTCCAGACCGAAGAGGACGCCGGGGCGCTACTGCTCGAATATCTGGTGGGGGCGACCCTGCAGGAGATATTCGTCAACGGCGACGAGGCCCTGTTCCAAAGGGCGTTCGCCGCCTTTCAGGAGACTGCCCTGCGGCTGTGGGCCGAATCGCTCACGCCGACGCCGGTCAGCGCGCGGTTCGTCAGCCAGATGCGCCGACGGTTGCCGGAGGTCTACCGGCTTCATCCCGACTTCGACGAGGAGACCAAGCTGATCGGGCCGGTGGTAGCCCCCACCGTCGGCGACCTGCTGGAGCAGTCCGATACGCTGGACGACGAGCTGGCCGCCCCCTTTTCAATCTTTATCCACGGCGATTTCAACGTCAACAACGTCATCTACAACGCCGACGAAGAGCGAATCCGCTATCTCGACCTCCACCGGTCGGGTTACAGCGACTACGTGCAGGACGTCTCGGTCTTCATCGTCTCTCTCTTCCGTCTGCCGGTGTTCGACCCCCATCGGCGGGAGCGGCTCGACGGCGCCATCCTGCGTTTCTATACCTTCGCACGGGAGTTCGCCGCCGAGAAGGGGGACACGACGTTCGACGCCCGGCTCGCCCTTGGTCTGGCCCGGTCGTTCATCACCTCCACCCGGTTCGAGTATCGCACCCGGTTCGCCCGGCGGATGTACCTGCGGGGAACCTATCTTCTCACCAAGCTGGTGGCCCACCGGGAGACCCCCTGGTCGGCCTTTTCCCTCTCCAAAGACGCGATGACCTACTAAATGAAAACCAAAAAAACCAAACAGAACAGGCGGATCGGCGTCGTCGGCGTCCCCGGCAGCTGGTCGTCGGAAGAGCTGGCCAACGCCGTCGAGGCGGCCACCGGTTTCCGTCTCCTTATCGACATGGCCCGGGTCCGGTTCGACCTGACCGACGGACGGGCCTTCTATGACGGCGTCGAGCTCACCACGCTCGACGCGCTCGTGGTCAAAAAGGTCGGGCCGGTCTACAGCCCCGACCTGATCGACCGGCTGGAACTGCTGCGGTTCCTGAACGAGCGGGGGCTGCCGATCTTCTCCCGCCCCGGACACACCCTGCGACTGCTGGACCGGCTGGCCTGTACCGTTACCCTGGCCGCCCACGACATCCCCATGCCCGAGACGGTCGTGACCGAAGACCGGGACGAGGCCCGCGCCGCAGTGGCCCGGTTCGGGAAGGCGGTGTTCAAGCCACTTTTCTCGACCAAAGCGCGCGGGATGACCGTCATTCCCGACGGTCCCGCCGCCCCCACCGGCATCGCCACCTTTCTGGCCGCCGGGAACCGGGTGATGTATATTCAAAAGCTGATCTCCATCCCCGGAAAGGATTTGGGAGTGGTCTTCATGGGGGGGGAATACTACGCCACCTACGCCCGGCGGGGCTCGGGCGGCTCGTGGAACACCACCACCGCCAACGGCGGGAAGTACGAACCGTACGATCCCCCCAAGGAGATTATCGAACTGGCCCGGCGCGCACAGGCGCCCTTCGGGCTCGATTTCACCTGCGTCGACGTGGTCGAGACCGACGACGGCCCCAAGGTATTCGAAGTCTCCGCCTTCGGCGGTTTCCGGGGACTGCGCGACGGCAACGGGAAAGACGCCGCCGCCGACTACACCGCCGCCGTCGTCAGAGATCGAGATGAGGACGGGGTTCACCTTGGGGAAGATGAGTCGCGGGCCGCCGCGCTCCGTGGATGTCTCGGGGTCGTAGACGGTGGTCAACTCCACGCCGACGCCCACGGTGCGTGTCCCCACCGCGGCGAACGACATGCCGCGGCCGCGGCCGCGGCCGCTGCCGGTGTTA
>JADGCD010000085.1 GCA_015229165.1 Nitrospinota bacterium
TGGATCGGCTGGAGCCGTGGCTCTTCGGGCTCCGTTCGGCGCGGGAGAAACTGCTGGCCCACTTCAACGTCACCTCGCTGGACGGCTACGGCCTCGAAGGGGAAGAGTTGGCCGTCGCCGCCGCAGGGGGGGCGATTTGTCCGCCGTGGGTATGCCCGGCGAGCACCAGCTTCACCTGCGGCCTCTTCCCCAGCCCGGCGTTGACGTCGGGGGAGTGGGAGAGCAGGATGACCGGCGCGGCCCCGGCGTCGCCCGCCAGCGCGGCGGCGACGTCCGCCCGGGCCGAGTAGGGGTCGGCCACCCCCGCCAGCGTCAGGGTCGCTCCCCCCCGCAGCAGGGGGACGTGACGATTGTCGAGCCAGGTGACCCCCAGCCGGTCGGTCAGCGTCCCTTTCAGCAACTCTGTCGCGTCATGGCCGAGCCACAGGTCATGGTTGCCGGTGACGGCGAAGAGCCCCAGCGGCGCCGCAAGGGGGCCGAGGGCGTCGATCAGCTCCCGAGCCCGGGGGACCGGGTCGGGCGCCTCCGATTCGTTGACGAAATCGCCCCCCAGAAGGATTAGGTCGGGATCGCTCTCCCGGAGAAGCTCCCCTGCCCGCCGGAAGAGGGAGAGGCGCCCGATGGGGGAGTGGTGAAAATCGGCGGCGAACCCGATCCGCATCCCTTCGAAGGGGGCGGGGAGCCCGGCCACCGGCAAGATGACCCGGTTGAGGCGAAGGTTCCCGGCGTCGTAGTACCCTTTCCCGGGCGCGAGCGCACCGCCGGTCGCAAGGGCGCCGGAGAGGAACCGTCGGCGGGTGAGAAGATCGCGCATCGTCCGATTATAGCGGCTGGGAGGCCAAAGGTCTTTGGGACGCCGCGGGGATGGTGCGATAATGCGGCGTACTCCACCCACTTCAAGAAACGGCGCGCATGGCAAAACCGCTGGCCCTCGGGATCGTCGGCCATCCGATCGGGCATACCCTGTCGCCGGTGATGCACGCGCTGGCCGGGCGGGAGCGGGGGGTTCCCCTCTCCTACGGCGTTTTCGACGTCGCCCCGGCGCGGCTGGCGGTGGCCGTGGCCGGGCTCAAGGCGCTTTCCGTCGACGGCTTCAACGTCACCGTCCCCCACAAGGCGGCGGTCATTGCCCTCCTCGACGACGTGACCCCCGAAGCGGCCGCCATCGGCGCGGTGAACACGGTGGTCAACGTCGGCGGCCGGTTCATCGGCCACAACACCGACGCCCCCGGCTTCGTCGACGCGGTGCGGGAAGACGCCGGGGTCGACCCGGCGGGGAAACGGGTTTTCCTGTACGGGGCGGGGGGGGCGGCCCGGGGGGTCGCCTTCGGGCTGGCGTGGGCCGGGGCGAAGAATATCGTCATCGCCAACCGGAACGGCGAACGGGCCTGCGAGCTGGCCGCCCAGGTGACGGCGGCCACCGGCGTGGCGGCCACCGGTCTTTCCCTCGCCGGGAATCTGTTGGACACGGTCGCCGCCGCCGATATAATCGTCAATACCACCAGCGTCGGCATGGAGGGCGCCGCCGAAGGCTCTTCCCTTCCGGGCGTCGAGGGTGTTCGCAGCGGCTCTTTGGCGGTGGACATCGTCTACCGCCCGCTCGACACGCCGTTCCTGGCGGCCGCGCGGGAGCGGGGGGCGGCGACGCAGGACGGGCTCTGGATGCTGATCCGGCAGGGAGACCGGGCGTTTCGGCTCTGGACCAACGGGAAGACCTTTCCGGTGGACCGGGTGCGGGAAGCGGCCCTGACGGAGCTGAACAACTAAGGGGACACACGGCATATGGCCAAGATCGACGCCTTCTTCAAATTGATGAACGAGCAGGGCGCCTCGGACCTTCACATGGTCTCGGGGCAGCAGCCGGTGTTGCGCATCCACGGCGAGATGGAGCGGGTGAAGTACAAGATCCTCGAAAACGAGGAGCTCAAAGCCATGCTCTACGAGATCACCCCCGAGGAGAAGGTCAAACACTTCGAGGAGACCGGCGACCTCGACTTCGGCTACGAAATCCCCGGTCTCGCCCGCTACCGCGCCAACTTTTTCCAGCAAAAATACGGCATCGCCGCCGTCTTCCGCGAAATCCCCTCCGAAATCCTGACCGCCGACCAACTGGGGCTGCCTCCCATATTCGGCAAGATCGCCCAACTGGAAAAGGGGCTGGTGCTGGTGACCGGCCCCACCGGATCGGGCAAATCGACCACGCTTGCGGCCATCATCGACATCGCCAACAAGGCGCGCAAGGACCATATCCTGACCGTCGAAGATCCCATCGAGTTCGTCCACAAGTCGCAGTCGGCCATCATCAACCACCGCGAGATAGGGACGCACACCAAGTCGTTCTCCTCCGCCCTGCGCGGAGCGCTGCGCGAAGACCCGGACATCATCCTCGTCGGCGAGATGCGCGACCTGGAGACCATCCAGCTGGCGCTGGAGGCAGCCTCCACGGGACATCTGGTGTTCGGGACGTTGCATACCCAGTCGGCCGCCAAGACCGTCGACCGGGTGATCGACGTCTTCCCCCACAGCCAGCAGGCCCAGGTCCGGGTCACGCTGTCGGAGACGCTGAAAGCCGTCGTGGCCCAGAACCTCTTCAAACGGATCGACAAGAAGGGGCGCTGCGCCGCGCTGGAGATCCTGGTCTGCACCCCGGCGGTCAGCAACCTGATCCGGGAGGCGAAGACCTTCCAGATCCCCTCCACCATCCAGACCGGCAAGAAATTCGGCATGTGCTCGCTGGACGACGCCATCATGGACCTTTTGCAAAAGGGGTGGGTCTCGGCGGAGGAGTCGTACAACAAGTCGATCGAGAAGAGCCGGTTCATCAACTTCCTGAAAGAACCCCCCTCCGTTTTCGGCTGAGGGTCAAAGGAGTTCCATGCAGGTCCCGTCATCCGTCGTCGCGTTTCTCTCGGCGCACCAACGGTATCTCGTCTCGACCCACGTCAACCCCGACGGCGACGGGCTCGGCTCGGCCATGGCGTTGCGGTGGGCGCTGAACCGGAGCGGGAAACGGGCCGAGGTGGTCATCGAATCGGCCCCGCCTTCCACCTACGACTACTTCGCCGACTTCGCCGCCATCGGGACGTTCGAGCGGGGGAACCCCTTCGGCGCCGAGAGCCCCGACGCGCTGGTCATCGTCGACGCCCCGACCATCGAACGGCTGGGGAAGGTGGCGGGCCTCGTCCCCGCCGGGACGCCGATCCTGATCATCGACCATCACCCGGCGGACCAATGGGAGGGGGACGTCCTCTTTGTCGAATCGACCGCCAGCTCGTCGGCGGAGCTGGTCTACCGGGTGGTGAAGGCCATGGGGCAAAGCGTCGACACCGCCGCCGCCGTCTATCTCTACAGCGGACTCATCATCGACACCGGCCGGTTCCGGTTCAGCAATACCAGCCCGTCGGCGCTGGTGGCGGCCTCCGAACTGGTGGCCGCCGGGGCGGAGCCGCACACCATCTCCGAGCGGCTCTTTCACAACAACAGTTGGGAGACCACCAAGGCGCTGGGGAGACTGATCGACACCATCGAACTCCACGCCGGGGGGAAGATCGCCACCTGCCATTTTACCCTCGACTTCGTCACGTCGCCGGAGTGGAAGAAGATCGACACCGAAGGGTTCGTCAACCACGCGCTGGCGATTCAGGGGGTGGAGGTGGCCGCCCTGTTGCGGGAGGCCAAACCGGGGGTGACCCGGGCGTCGTTGCGCGCCAAACACACCGTGGATGTCAACAAGATCGCCCAGCAGTTCGGCGGCGGAGGCCACGCCAAAGCGGCGGGGCTCACCATCGAAGCCCCGTTAATGGAAGCCCGCGCCACGCTACTGGCGGCGATTGAGAAGGCGTTGGGGTAAGTCAGTAGAGGAATACTATCTTTCTGTAGTTTCGTCGTTGTACTATGGCGATCATGCCTTTTTATATTGCGTGCGACTGCGGAGGATGCTCCCTTGAATACTCGTGACGATCACGGCCGACCATTAAACCGCGCCTATAACGCTTTTCGGGTACAAGACAGGGCAATTGACGAGTTACTGGGCATGTGCCGGGGCATCGCCTGTGACGGTGTCGTGAACGATGATGAAATCATAACTCTCGTTAACTGGATCGAGTGGCACGAACCGGTAATGGATCGATAGCCCGCAAATATCCTTCACGCCCGTATCATGGAAATCGTTGAAGATGGCGTAATCGACGATGACGAACGGACCGAACTATTCGAACTGCTGAATCAGACAGTGGGAGAACCACATACCCATCCTGGAGAATCCCTGTCGTCTACTCTGCCGCTCGATCATCCTGCGCCGGAGGTATTACACGACAAACGCATCTTCTGCTTTACAGGCAGGTTCGCCTTTGGGGCAAGAAATAAGGTCGAGGGGGAGGCCATTAGCAGGGGGGGGGCGATTAAAACTTCACCGACTCAAAAGACTGACTACCTGGTCATAGGAACATTTGCCAGCCGAGAATGGATGCACACTTCATACGGTAGAAAGATTGAGCAGGCCGTCGAGCTTAAGAAAAAGGGACATGCCATCGCCATTGTCGGCGAGGAGCATTGGGCGCAAAGCCTGCTTTAGCAAAGCAATTTCCACTTCTCATTCTCCCCCGATCCTCCCCATCCACCCCTCTTCCTCCGTCACCCACCATTCGAGAAGCGGGCCGATGGTCATGAGCCGCCCCCACACGGCATAACGCCTTGCGTTACATGACGCGTCGCGTTATAATCGGCCCGTGATAAAGAGTTTCGCCGACAAGGAGACGGAAGGGATATGGCAGGGACGCCGGTCGCGCTCCCTCCCGCCGGACATCCAGCAGGTGGCCCGAAGGAAATTGAGAATGCTCAACAACGCCGCTACGCTCGACGATCTTCGCGTCCCGCCGGGAAACCGGCTGGAGGCGCTGAAAGGAAACCGGGCGGGGCTTCACTCCATACGGATCAACGGCCAGTGGCGCATCTGTTTCGCATGGCGTGGCGACGGCGCGCACGATGTGGCGGTCGTCGATTATCATCGGTGAACAAGTATGAAAAAACTCGCTAACGTCCATCCGGGTGAGGTTCTTTTGGCCGAGTTCCTCGAGCCGATGGGGATCAGCCAGAACCGGCTGGGGCGGGAGATCGGCGTCTCCCCCCGACGTGTCAACGAGATCGTGCAGGGGAAACGGAGCGTCTCCGCCGACACCGCCCTGCGGCTGGCCCGCTACTTTGGAATGTCGGAATCGTTCTGGATGGGATTGCAGGCCGACTACGATCTGGAAGAGGCCCGCGCCAAACTGGGCGACCGCCTGAAAAAAGAGGTCCGCACCTGCGCGGCCTGACGCGCTACGCCCCCCACTCCTTAATCCTCCCCATCCACGCCTCTTCCTCCGTCACCCACCAGTCGAGGAGCTGGCCGATAGTCATGAGCCGCCCGCCAATCGAGCCGGGCCGCTCCAGCGCGGCGGGATCGGGCGACACGCCGCCTCCCTCGTCGTGATTCCCGTTTCGGGGGGGGCCTCCGCAGGGAAGGCGAAAAATTTCTCTTACAGCGCCTCGTCGCCCCGTTCGCCGGTACGAATGCGGACCGCCTCTTCGATGGGGGCCACGAAAATTTTGCCGTCGCCGATCCTGCCCGTGTGGGCGGCGCGGGTGAGCGCCTCCACCACCTCCTCCACCCGTTCGTCCGGCACCACCACCTCCACCTTTATTTTCGGCAGGAAATCGACCACATACTCCGCCCCCCGGTAAAGCTCCGTGTGCCCTTTCTGGCGTCCGAACCCTTTCACCTCGGTGATCGTCAGTCCGTGAACCTCCACCTCGTTGAGGCGGTCTTTCACTTCGTCCAGCTTGAACGGCTTGATGATGGCTTCGATTTTTTTCACGGCGGGCCCGTTGACTCCCAGATAAGAAGGTGAACGCTTCGGGTAGTATATGCGTCCGCCGTCCGGGGCGCAAACGGTACCGCTCCCCCGTGCGGCGGAACCATTCTTGACGCCCTCGCCCGTTCCTGCTATAAACAGTGGTTTATTTTTTGGGTCGGGCCGCGTGGTGGCGCCATCGCCCCACCCAACCGAGGAAAGTGACGACCGCGACCATGAAAATGCGGACGCTCGACCGGGTCATCAAGGTGGCCCTCATCGGCGACGAGGGACTGGAGGGGAGCTATGCCCTGACCCCCGGCGAGCTGGCGGGCGACCTGCCGGTGGACGGCCCCGTGCGGGTGACGGCCCGCCTGTACAAGGTCGGCGAGGCGGTCCACGTCAGCGGCGAGGCCGACGCGCCGATGGCCATGGAATGCGCCCGCTGCCTGAAAGGCTTCGTCCTGCCGGTGGAAGAGGAATACACCGCCGTCTATATGAAGAAAGAAGGCTTTCTCGACGACGGCGTGGCCGAAGACGAAGTGGAGCTGTCCAAGGAGGACATGGACATCCAGTTCTTCGACGGCGACGAACTGGACCTGTGGCCCCCCGCGCGGGACCAGTTGCTGTTGGCCCTGCCGATGCGCCCCTTGTGCGACGAGGCGTGCAAAGGCCTCTGCCCGGAGTGCGGGCAGGACCTGAACGAAAAGACATGCGGGTGCGAAACCGCCCCCGTCGATCCGCGCTTCGCGGAGCTCAAGAAGCTCCTGGGGGGCGGGTGAACGATTTGACGCAACGCTAAACGGAGACCTTCCCATGCCGGTACCCAAGAAAAAGACCACCCGCAGCAAGCGGGGGATGCGCCGCTCCCACGACCGGCTTTCCCTGCCGGGCTTGGCCACCTGCCCGTCGTGCGGCGCCACCAAGGCTCCCCACCGGGTCTGCCTCGCCTGCGGAACCTACAAGGACGAGCAGATCGTCAACGTCAAGGAAGTCTGAGCGCGGCCCCGCCGACGCCAGGCAACGGACGTCCGACTTGACCGATCAATCTCCCGCCGGGGGGGGCGTGTCCCCCGCCGGCCCGTCGGCTGACAGCCCCCCGCCCCGGGCGCGCGGGAAAGAGCCGTCCGTGCGGGTCGCCCTGGACGCCATGGGGGGTGACGACGCCCCCGGCGTGGTGGTCGACGGCGCCGTCGAGGCGGTTCGGACCATCCCCGGGCTTTCGGTCATCCTCGTGGGGGACGAAGAGGTCATCCGTCCCCTGCTGGCCGCCCACGGCATCGCCGAGGACCATCCGGCCCTCTCCCTCTTTCACGCCGACGAAGTCATCGGCATGGACGAAGCCCCCTCCGTCGCCCTGCGCCAGAAGAAGAAATCGTCCATCCATGTCGGCGCCAAGCTGGTCAAGCAGCGGGCCGCCGACGCCTTCGTCTCCGCAGGGAACACCGGGGCCGTCATGGCCGTCGCCTCCGTGGTGTTGCGGACGCTGGAAGGGATCGACCGGGCCGGCATCGCCGTCCCCCTCCCCAACAACACGGGGGGGCTTACCGTCCTGCTCGACGCCGGGGCCAACGTCTCCGTCAAGCCGGGCAACCTCTACCAGTTTGGCGTCATGGGCGCCATGTACGCCCGCCACTTCATCGGCGTGGAGAACCCCCGGGTGGGGCTGCTCTCCATCGGCGAGGAAGAGTCCAAGGGAAACGACACCATCCGCGAAGCCCACGAGCTGATGACCCGCTCTTCGCTGAACTTCATCGGCAACGTCGAGGGAAAGCTCCTGTACAAGTCGTACGCCGACGTGGCCGTCTGCGACGGTTTCACCGGCAACATCGCGCTGAAAGTCTCCGAGTCGGTGGCCGGAATGATCACCGGATTTTTGAAGGAGATGTTCGCCGGATCATGGCGCGGCAAGATCGCCTACCTGCTGCTTAAAAAAGATCTGGAAGCGATGAAGCGCCGGATCGACCACGCCGAGGTGGGGGGCGCCCCGTTGCTGGGCATCGACGGCGCCGTTTTCATCTCCCACGGCAGCTCCGACGCCCGGGCCATCCGCTTCGCGCTGGCCGCCGCCAAGAAGTTCATCGACCAGGACGTCAACGGCTTCATCCGCCAGACCCTGGCCGAGAACCGGGGGCTGCTCGAAGTCAGGAAGGAAGAGAAACCGCCCCCCCCTCCGGGCGTATGGGACCGGGTCCGGGGGATTATCGGGCTGGGGGGGGACGAGAAAAAGACGGAGGGGGATCTGTGACGCTGCGCTCCCGCATCACCGGCGTCGGCGCCAACCTGCCGGAGAGAATCGTCACCAACGCCGACCTTGCGTCGCTGGTCGAAACCAGTGACGAGTGGATCGCCAGCCGCACCGGCATCCGGGCCCGGCGCGTGGCCGAACCGGGGACCACCGCCTCGGCGCTG